>JAGBUT010000275.1 GCA_017630695.1 Clostridia bacterium | reverse complement strand
TCTTTCCTGAGAAGTGGATGTAAGCTGTGTAACTGCGATGAGGATGGGGCGTGTGCCGTCTTCTCTTGTGAGGCCTTCGATTGCGGCTTCCATCATTGCGACTGTTCCGCTTGCATGAAGGTTTGTCATATCAACGTCGAGTCTTGAAAGAACTGACATTGCCTTCTTGACGGTGTTGGGGATATCGTGGAGTTTGAGGTCGAGGAAAATTTTGTGGCCTCTTGCCTTGATTTCTCTTACGATTTCGGGGCCTTCAGCATAAAAAAGCTCCATACCGATTTTAACGAAAGGCTTTACGTCTGTGAACTTGTCAAGGAAATCAAATACTTCCTTTTTGCTTGCAAAGTCGCAAGCTACGATTACGTCTTTACCCATTGTGTGCACATCCTTTTATATCATTTAAATTTTTAATACCGTATTTGAGCATAACGTCGGGGAGATTTTTGATGATTTCAAAACTTGCATAGGGATCAACAAGGTTTGCTGCGCCAACCTCAACCGCCGTTGCACCGGCCATGATGTATTCGATAACGTCCTCTGCTGTTTCAACGCCGCCCATACCGATAACGGGGATGTTGACTGCCTGACTTACCTGATAAACCATTCTTATGCCGACGGGCTTGATTGCAGGGCCTGAAAAACCGCCCATCTTGTTTGCGATAACGGGCTTTTTGGTTTTGAGGTCGATTCTCATACCGAGAAGTGTATTGATAAGGCTGATACCGTCTGCACCCGCTTCTTCACAAGCCTTTGCGATTGAAACGATATCGGTAACGTTGGGTGAAAGCTTGATGATAACGGGTTTTGTTGTTACAGCTTTAACAGCCTTTGTAACCTCTGCCGCAGCTTCGGGTGATGTGCCGAAACTCATACCGCCGCCGTGAACGTTGGGGCAGCTTACGTTAACCTCGAGCCAGCCGACCTGCTCTTCTTTGTCAAGCTTTTCGCAGGTGTATGCATAATCCTCGATTGCAAAACCGCTTACGTTGGCCATAACGGGTTTCGAGAAACATTTTGCAAGTTTGGGGAGCTCCTCGCTGATAACCTTTTCAACACCCGGATTCTGCAGACCGACAGCATTGATCATACCTCTTTCGCATTCTGCAATTCTGGGAGTGGGATTTCCGAAACGGGGATCTTTTGTTGTGCCTTTGAACGAGAAAGTTCCGAGGCAGTTGATATCGTAAAGCTCTGCGAATTCATAGCCGAATCCGAACGTGCCCGAAGCAGGGATAACGGGATTATCAAGCTCTATTCCGCAAAGATTAACCTTTGTGTTTACCATATTATTTCCTCCCTTTCAAGCACGGGGCCGTCTCTGCAGATTCTCTTGTTGCCGTATTTTGTTTTGCAGGAGCAACCCATACAAGCACCGAAACCGCAACCCATTCTTTCTTCAAAGCTGTACTGACCGCTTGTTTCTGCGATTTTTTCGATTGCTTTGAACATAGGCATAGGTCCGCAGGTGAAGAAATAGTCGTATTCAAGGTCTTTGAGTACATCGGTTACGAAGCCTTTTGTGCCGTAAGAACCGTCAACTGTTGAAACGAAAACCTTTGCACCGAGAGCCTTGAATTCGTCTTCGTAGAAGATTTCGTCCTTGTTGTTGAAGCCGAGAATAACAGTAACGTCCTTGCCCTCTGCAAGAAGCTTTTTGCAAAGGTTATACATAGGAGGAACACCTACGCCACCGCCGATAAGAACAGCTTTTCCGTTGCACTTTGAGGTGTCGAAGCCGTTACCGAGTCCGCAAAGAACGTCGATTTTTTCGCCTTCGCCAAGAGTTGTCATATCAGCAGTTCCGTGGCCGACAACCTTGTAGATGATTGTGATTGTTTTATCATCATAATCACAGATTGAGATGGGTCTGCGAAGATAGAAACCGTCAAGCTTGATGTTGATGAACTGACCGGGCGCAGTGATATGCGAGGTGTCGCCCTCAAGCTTCATTTCATATACATCCTTGGTTAAAGGTTTGTTGCAGATAATGTTATAAAACGCCTGATTCATTACTTATCCTCCTTCTGCCACGAAATTTTTCCGCCGCATACGGTCATAAGACATCTGCCGTATACCTCGAAGCCCTCAAACGGAGTGCTTCTGCCCATGGAAACAAAATCGTCGGGATTGATTGTGTATTTTTCATCAAGGTCAAAAACGGTGAAATCTGCAGGAGCACCGATTTCGATTTCGCTGCCGAAACCGAAACGTTTGCAGGGTGCGGTATGCATCAGGTCGATGAGTCTCTCCATACCGATGATGCCCGTTTTGACGAAATATGTGTAAAGCAGGGGAAAGGCGGTTTCGATGCCGACAACACCCATAAGGCTCTTTTCGAGACCTCTGCCTTTTTCTTCGGCGGAGTGGGGTGCGTGGTCGGTTGCAATCATATCGATTGTGCCGTCGATGATGCCTTCGATGAGAGCTTCTTTATCCGCCTTTGAGCGAAGGGGAGGATTCATCTTGAATCTGCCCTCTTCCTTGAGGTCTGAATCGTCAAGCAGAAGGTAGTGAGGACCTGTTTCGCAGGTGACGTCAATGCCGTTTTTCTTTGCCTGACGGATAAGCTCAACGCTTTCTTTTGTTGAAATATGGCAAACGTGATATTTGCATCCCGTTTTTGCAACAAGCTCAAGGTCTCTCTTGATGGGACCCCATTCGGATTCAGAGCAGATGCCTCTGTGTCCGTGAGCCTTTGCGTATTCGCCGTCGTGAATATATCCGCCGTTGAGCAGGCTGTTATCTTCACAGTGTGCGGCAATGATTTTATCGAGAGACTTTGCTTTCTTCATTGCAGCAAGCATCATCTCTTCACTCTGTACACCCTTGCCGTCATCCGAAAAGCCTGCAACAAAGGGTGCAAGACCTTCCATATCCGAAAGCTCTGTTCCGTTCTGACCCATTGTGATTGTGCCGTAGGGTAAAACGTTGATACAAGCGGTGTTTCTGATAGCCTCAAGCTGGGGCGCGAGAGTTTCAGGTGAGTCGGGTGCGGGGTTAAGATTGGGCATTGAGCAAACGGTAGTATATCCGCCTGCTGCAGCGGCACGTGAGCCGCTTTCAACCGTTTCTTTATAAATAAAACCCGGCTCACGCAAATGAACATGTACATCTGCAAAACCGGGTAAAATATATTTATTCTGGCAATCAACAACAATGCCACTGTCAACAGAAACAGCAGGAGCAAACACTCCACCGCAAACACCTATATCTTCCGATTCAAACTTGCCGTTACGGTAAACTTTGCAGTTTTTGAAGATATAATCCATAATGTCCTCCTGTTTAAATTCATACAATATACTCTAAATCAATTAAATATAACATATAATATATGTTTAGTCAAGTAGAAGGCAGAGCAATTTCAAAAAAATCCCCGAAGCAAAGAGCTTCGGGGAGCAATAATCAAACGTTATCCTGACCTGCGGTTGAGAAGTAAACGGGGAACCAACCCTGTGCAAAAGCAGGGAGAGAAAGTCTGGATTCGGAGAAGAGTGAGGAAACGAGACGGATAGCCTCAAGGTGCTCTACTTCGAGGTCAGCAGGTTTATCTGTTTCAACAACCTTTACGTCTGTGCCGTTAACGGTGATTTCGATGCGCTCGTCTCTCTTGTAGCCGTGAATGAGAAGAACGAGTGAGCCGTCAACAAGCTTAACTGCGTTTGCTTTGACAGCAAGGAATGCTTCGATGAATTTGCCGTAGTTGAGGATGTTGATCATTTCGGAATGGCTTACGTCCCAACCGCCGCAGTATTTAACCATATATGAGCACATTTCGGTGTCATACATAGGAACGCTGAAGGAAAGGTGGTCCTTTTCAGCTGTTTCCATAATGCACATGATGAGGTTAAGAGTATCTTCGATGTTTACGGGACAGATTTCGTGGAGATTGTTGCTGAACTTCTGGAGAACGAAATATCCCTTGAATTCCTCACCTTCAAATGCAGCGTAAGGGATACATCTCCAGGAGCAGAGAACGTCGTAAACGTTGTCTGCGTTTCTGTCAATGGTGTAAGGTCCGCGGTTGTAAAGCTCGATTGTTTTTGCGAGAAGCTCTGTATCCTCGGGCTTGATTTCACGTGCAGTAAAGGTTGTTTTGGCATCCTTGCCGATGCAGTGGCGGATATTTCTCATATCGAGGTTGAAATCGTATTCGGGACCGCACTGCTCAAAGCCGAAATAAGCGTATCTCTGTCTGTGACCGCCGAGAAGAGAATAGTCTGTATCGTCCTTAATCATTTCATCAAGGCTCATATTCATGCAGTCTTTCATATAGCCCTTGCCTCTGCAGTCTCTTGTAACGCCAACGTTGCCGATACCGCCGATGCGGAGTTTTCTGCCTGCGGCGACAGCGTCGATGGGATAAAGACCTACTGCGCCCTTGATTTTATCATCCTCCATAACAACAAGGTTGTTGTATGCAGGGTTATACTGTTCTTTGTAAAGCTTGGGAAGAATTCCTCTGAAATCACGTTTTGTAGCTTCGTCATCCTCGAAGAAAAAGATATCGTCGAGAGTATCAATGAGAAGGTCGGTATATTCTTTTTTACATCTGCCCTTATAAATTTCCATTTGTTTAATTCTCCTTTTATTTCATTCGTGTAAAATCAGTGTAATTGAGGATTTTATAATCTCTGCCTGCAACTGCGTGCGATCTGCGTTTCTTTTTGCGGATAAACAGCATCACAACGACACCTGCAAGAACAAGAATTGACAAAACAATAAATATCGGGTTTGTAACAAGCTTGAACGCTTTTGAACCGATGAGTGAGAAGAAGTTGCGCTTGACGTCGTTTGCGGCAACGAGATCGATTTCACGAAGAACTTCGCCTGCATAAAGAACTCTGCCCTTGCAGACAACGTCACCTTTTTTAATCGGAGCATCAACCGCTTCGGGGATCGACTCGGGAACGGGTTCAACGAGAACGCTTCCCTTATTTGTGCCCAGAGGTACGAGGCTGTAAACCGTTTCTGCAGGCACGAGGCTGACGAAATCTGTTGATTTTGCGTAGTTTACCTTGACTTCGCCTGCGATTTTTTCGGGATCGCAGATTGCAACAAGCTCGATATTTTTGAATGCCCATTCAAGCATTTCTTTGCAATCGAGGAAAGCACCGTTTTCATCCCAGGCATCGTTGTCAAAATCCTGCATGGTTGATTTGAGCGCAACGGCAATGTAATTATAACCGTCTTTTGAAGCGTATGTAATAAGGCAGTGACCTGCTTTTGAGGTCGTACCCGTTTTACCGCTTTTTGCATACTTGCAATAATAGTCCTCGTAGTTTTTGTTGAGGAGATAGCAGGTGTTACTCAGGTGACGCTCATCCTTGAGGTTGTTTGCGGGAACTGTGTATGAGAGCTTACCCGTTATCTCTGCAAAAGCCGAAAGGCTCATTGCGTATTTATAAATTTTTGCGATATCTTCAGCTGTTGTGTACTGGTCCTCGTGATCAAGACCGTGGGGATTTACGAAATTGGTGTTTTTGCAACCCAGACGCTTTGCAACGTCATTCATTTTTGCGATGAAAGCAGCTCTGTTGCTGCCCGTAACGTAGTTTGCAAGAGACGTTGCGGCATCGTTTGCGCTCTGAATCATCAAATAGCAAAGCAAATCGTAAATCGAAAGCTGTTCGCCTGCTTTGAGGTTACCCATAGAGCTGCCCATACCGTCAAGCTCACGGATGCATTCTTCCGTTATCGTTGTGACCGCTTTGAGATTCTGGCAGTTTTCGATAACAACGATTGCCGTTACGATTTTTGTCAGACTGGCAGGTGACGTCTGTTTGCTTTTATTCTTTTCAAATATAATTTCATCGTTATCTGCGCTGATAAGCAGAAGACAATCCGAATGCAGTTCAAGTTCCTTCATTGAGGAATCGTATGCCGCACCCGAAGGGATGCTGAAATATGCCGAAAGGGCAATAATCAGGCAAAGAATAATGCTGATAAATCTTTTCATCTTTAACACCATAAGGATTATTTACCGCAACAATGCGATATTTATATGATTATATCACAAACATTTAAAAAAATAAACCTGTTTTCGCAATTTAAGTAAGGAAATGTTTTTGCCAACTTGATTTTTTTTCTTATCGGGGTTATAATCTAATTCAACAGTCCAAGGAGTGTGGATTTTATGATATATATAACCGGAGATATGCATGGTGACATCAAGCGCTTTGATTCGCCTGCGATAAAAAAACTTAAAAAAGGCGATACCCTTATTGTTTGCGGTGATTTCGGCTTTGTCTGGGATAACAGCAAGCGTGAGCAGAAAATTCTGAAAAAGCTTGGCAAAAAGAAATTCAATATATGCTTTGTTGACGGTACGCACGAGAATTTTGAGCTTCTCAACGCGCTCCCCGTAACGCAGTGGAATGGCGGCAAGGTGCATAACATCGGTGGCAATCTTTTTCATTTGATGAGAGGTCAGATTTTTAAAATCGATAATATGACCTTCTTCACAATGGGTGGCGGCGAAAGCCCCGATATCGACATCCGTTTTGAAGAAAATGCGTGGTCAAAATTTGAAATTCCGAACCGTGAAGAGCTTCTTGAAGGCGCAGAAAATATTGAAAAGGCAAACTGCAGGGTTGATTACATTATTACCCACGAGCCTCCCTTTAAAATCAAAAGCTTTCTTATGCTGAAGGATAGCGAGGCGGCAAGCGTAACGGGCCTCAACACGTATCTCGAGGAGCTTTCCGAAGTGTGCAGATTCAGAAGATGGTTTTTCGGCTCGATGCATCTTGATAAATATATTTCAAGCACCCACGTTGCCGTTTTCCAGAACGTTATCAACGCGATCACGGGCGAAGTAGACAGATAAACAAACGACAAAAGGACGGCACTGACCGTCCTTTTCTGTTTATGTAATATGTTGACAAATCAGGGGAATGATAGTAAAATAGTTAATCGGTTAATAATTAATCGTTTAACTTCGTGAAAGGAGAGAGGTTTTGAAGGACTTATATCGGGAAACCGTTCATAAAATGTGCAGAGTAACGCTTTTGCACAGATACCGCATTTCAACGGCGCTTTCGGGTCTCAACATCTACAGAGGTCAACCCGAAATTCTCGGCTATCTTATTGAAAACGGTGAATGCTCTCAAAAGAACCTTGCCGATTCAATGGGTGTTTCGTCTGCATCGGTTGCAACGAGCATCAAGCGAATGTGCAAAGCAGGTTTCGTTGAAAGAGCAGAGGATGAGAGTGATCGCCGAATCAACCGCATCCGCATAACCGAAAAGGGCAGAGAAGTTTTTGCCGTAGGCAGAGAAAAATGCAACAAGGTTGATTCTGAAATGTTCAAAGGATTTTCGGAAAGCGAAATAGATGAATTTTCCGATTTCCTTCAGCGAATAACCGAAAATCTCTCCGCAGACGGACTCAGCGAAAAAGAGGTTTTTGAATATTTTGCCGCAGGGGACGGCAGAAAGGGAGATGATAAAAATGCTTAAAGCTATTTTGAAGCAGACCAAAGGTTACCGCATAGCATCCTTGCTTTCACCTCTTCTGATTCTGATTGAGGTCTATATGGAGGTGCAGCTTCCTTTCGTTATGGCAGAACTCGTCAATCAGGGAATAGAGGGCAATGCAGGTATAGGCTTCGTTGTGCAGACGGGTCTGAAAATGGTGCTTATGGCATTGATTGCTCTTGCAAGCGGTGCAGCTGCCGCAAGATTTGCCGCAAAGGCAGGTATGGGCTTCGGTGCCAACATAAGAAGCGACGTTTTTGCGAGAATTCAGGATTTCTCGTTTGCAAACATTGACCGATTCAGCACTCCGTCACTTATCACAAGAATGACAACTGACGTCAACACAATGCAGATGGCGTACACGATGATTGTCAGAATCGTTGTAAGGTCACCGCTGATGCTTTGCATGGCATTTTCATATGCCTACAGCCTGAATCCCGAACTTTCAAAGATATTTATGATTGCAGCACCCGTTCTTTTGCTTCTTCTCGGAGGTATGGCGATTCTGGCTCTGCCGAGATTCAAGACTCTTATGAAAAAGGTTGACGGACTCAACTCTTCAGTGCAGGAAACTCTTGTCGGTATGAGAGTTATCAAGGCTTTTGTAAGAGCAACTCACGAAAAAGATAAATTCCGCCTTTCAAACGATGAGCTTAAAGATGCGTCGATTGCTGCTGAAAAGCTGCTCATTCTTTCAAACCCCTTTATGCAGCTTACGGTTTATGCCTGCATCATTGCAATTTTCTGGTTCGGCGGAAATATGGTTATTGAAACAACAATGACTGTTTCCGAACTTGCAGCTTTCATTACGTACGTCAATCAGATTCTTATGTCTCTGATGATGATTTCGATGATTTTTGCAATGGCAGTTATGTCAAGAGCATCTCTTACCCGTATCGCAGAGGTTATTGCTGAAGTTCCCGAAATCAGTGATAAAGATGCAGACCCCGAGCTTACGGTTGCAAACGGTGATATCGATATGGAAAACGTTTGCTTCAAATATAAGAAAAACGGCAAGAAGAACGTTATTGACAACATCAATCTTCATATAAAATCGGGTGAAACTATCGGTATTATCGGTGGTACGGGCTCGGCAAAAACAACTCTCGTCCAGATGGTTCCCCGCCTTTATGACGTAACGGAAGGCATTGTCAAGGTTGGCGACAGACCCGTTGCCGATTATACTCTCAAGAATCTGCGTGATTCCGTTGCAATGGTGCTTCAGGTGAATCTTCTTTTCTCCGGCACAATTGAAGAGAATCTCCGCTGGGGTAATCCCGATGCAACACAGGAGGATATCGAAACAGTTTGTCGTAGTGCTCAGGCACACGATTTCATAATTTCGTTCCCCGACGGCTATCAGACAAATCTTGGTCAGGGCGGTGTTAATCTTTCGGGCGGTCAGAAGCAGAGACTCTGCATTGCAAGAGCCTTGCTCAAATCTCCGAAGGTACTTATTCTTGACGACAGCACAAGTGCTGTTGATACCGCAACGGATGCAAAAATCCGTGACGGACTCAAAAAATACCATCCTGACGTTACAAAAATTATTGTTGCACAGCGTATAAGTTCAGTTGAGCACGCTGACAGAATTATTGTTCTTGACGACGGCAAGATTAATGCAATCGGCACTCACGAGGAGCTTCTCGGCACAAACGAAATCTATACTGAAGTATATAAATCACAGCAAGAAGGGAGTGTGGAATAATGGCACCTGCAATGAAACGCCCCGGTAAACCCGGTGGCCCCATGCCTCCCAAACCTGCAAATACCAAAGCTACGTTCACCCGTCTGCTCGGTTATCTCGGCAGATCAAAGACAATGCTCGGAATTGTTTTCATCTTCGTTGCATTCAGTGCGCTGGCAGGTGTTATCGGCACTTCGTTCATCAAAACCGTGACCGACGACGTGCTTCCCGAAATCATTTCAAACGGCGGAACGGATTTATCTCCGCTTATCGAAACACTTGTAAAACTTGTTCTGATTTATCTTTTCGGTGTTGTTTCGTCCTATTGCTATTCCCGAATTATGCTTCAGGTTGCACATAAGACGCTCAACACAATCAGAAAAGATCTTTTCAACCATATGCAGGATTTACCGATAAGGTTTTTTGATTCGCATACTCACGGCGAGCTTATGAGCCGTTACACAAGCGATACCGATACACTGCGAGAATGTATCAGCCAGAGCTTTGTTCAGCTCGTTTCATCCGTTATTTCGGTTGTCGGCACGTTTGTTATGATGGTCTGGCTCAGCCCGATACTTGCTCTTTTTGTCGTTATTATGCTTGCGTTCGGTTTTGTAGCAATCAAAATGCTCGGCTCACGAAGTGCGAAGTATTTCAGACTTCAGCAGAAGAGCGTTGGCGAAGTCAACGGCTATATCGAGGAATTCATCGAAGGTCAGAAGGTAGTCAAGGTTTTCTGCCACGAGGATAAAGCGAAAAAAGATTTTGCCGTTATTAACGACAGACTCCGCAAAGCGGCAACAAACGCTCATACTTTTGCAAGCGTACTGATGCCCGTTATGGGTAACATTTCATATATCACCTATGCAGCGGTTGCTATGCTTGGCACACTGATGCTTATGCTGATTCCCGAAACTTCGTTTGTGGCGATTTCTCTCGGATCAATGCTTGCATTCCTGACTTACACAAGACATTTCTTCCAGCCCATCACCCAGATTTCACAGCAGTTCAATACTATTATTATGGCTCTTGCCGGTGCTGAAAGAATTTTTGAAATCATCGATACACCCATCGAAGAGGATGACGGCTACGTTACTCTTGTAAACGCAAGAAAGAATGCTGACGGCACCGTTTCCGAATGCGAAGAGAGAACAGGCGTCTGGGCATGGAAGCATCCTCACAGAGACGGCACAACAACCTATACCGAATGGCAGGGAGACGTTCGTTTCCACGACGTTACTTTCAGTTACGACGGCAAAAAGACCGTTCTCAAGAACGTTTCGCTCTATGCGATGCCCGGTCAGAAGATTGCGTTTGTCGGCTCAACGGGTGCAGGCAAAACAACAATCACAAACCTCATCAACCGTTTCTATGACGTCAACGAAGGCAAGATTACCTATGACGGAATAAATATAAAGAAAATAAAGAAAGCAGACCTTCGCCGTTCAATGGCAATGGTTCTTCAGGATACCCACCTCTTTACGGGCACCGTAAGAGATAACATCGCCTACGGTAAGCTTGATGCAACGGATAAGGAAATCGAAAACGCAGCAAAACTTGCGAATGCACATTCGTTCATTACCCGTTTGCCCGAGGGATACGATACCGTTATCACAGGTGACGGTGCAAATCTTTCGCAGGGTCAGAGACAGCTTCTTGCGATTGCGAGAGCCGCTGTTGCAGATCCGCCCGTATTGATTCTCGACGAAGCAACAAGCTCCATCGATACGAGAACAGAGCGTCTGATTGAAAAGGGTATGGATAAGCTGATGGAGGGCAGAACAGTATTTGTTATTGCTCACAGACTTTCAACCGTTCGTAATTCCGATGCGATTATGGTTCTTGAGAAGGGTGAGATTATCGAACGAGGAACCCACGATGACCTCATCGGTCAAGAAGGCAAATACTATCAATTATATACAGGTCAGTTTGAACTTGATTAAGAAAACAGCGCATCGTTCCGACGGTGCGCTTTTTCGATTTAGTTGGGTAAAATTTCACAAAAAATCGCCCTCATTTTTGTGCAATCGAAAATTTTTTTCAAAATTCATAAGTGAGCTTTTGCTATGAAAAACGGAGAAAAAACGAGCATTTGCGAGATTGTGAAATGTAAATTAAAAAATTGCAATTTTGCTATTGACAATATAAATCCATATGTTAATATATCCGAGCACGAAAAAAATATATCGGAGGAAATGTTATGTCAACTTATATGCCTAAAGCGGGCGACATTACCCGCGCTTGGTATGTGATCGATGCAGCAGGCAAGCCCATGGGTAAGGTTGCTGTTGAAGCTGCTAAGCTTCTTCGCGGTAAGCACAAGGCTATCTTCACACCTAACGCTGACTGCGGTGATCACGTTATCATCATCAACGCTGACAAGGCTGTTCTCACAGGTAACAAGCTTGATCAGAAAATGTACTATCATCACACAGGTTATATCGGCCACCTCAAGGAAGTTAAGTACAGCACTCTTATGAAAACAAGAGCTGACTTTGCTATGACTCTTGCTGTTAAGGGTATGATCCCCGACACAGTTATCGGCCGTAAGGCTCTCACAAGACTTCGCGTTGTTAAGGGTGCAGAGCATCCCCACGCAGCACAGAAACCCGAAGTTTGGGAATTTTAAGAAAGGGAGGCTATAAATAATGTACGATTCAAATCCTTATTTCTACGGTACCGGCCGCAGAAAGAGCTCAGTAGCAAGAGTTCGCGTATATGCAGGCACAGGTAAAATCATCATCAACGACAGAGATATCGACGATTATTTCGGTCTTGAAACACTCAAGCTCATCGTTCGTCAGCCTCTCGCTCTCACAGGCACAACAGAGAAGTTTGATATCGTTTGCCGTGTAGGCGGCGGCGGAGTTACAGGTCAGGCAGGCGCAATCCGTCACGGCCTTTCCAGAGCTCTTCTTCAGTATGACGAGAATCTTCGTTCAACCCTCAAGAAGGCAGGTTTCCTTACCAGAGACCCCAGAATGAAGGAAAGAAAGAAGTACGGTCTCAAAGGCGCTCGTCGTGCTCCTCAGTTCTCAAAGAGATAATTTATCCCGAATGGGGATTATCGAAAACCCTCGAAGCTTCGGCTTCGGGGGTTGTTTTTTACTGTTTTAAAAATTTTTTGTTATGGCAAGATACATTTAAATAAAAAAATCCACCAAACCCGATTACAAAACGATACTGATAAGCGGTTTGGTGGATTTGATTGTTGGTCTGCTGCTTTTGTTGATTGGCAAACATATCAACTGAACGGCAGAGTGCAGGGGAAGACGCTAACTTCCTCTTCGCGTACATTATAATCCTTGCCTTTGATATTGTCAAGAAAATGTGTATTCATTATGTTCTTTGCTTATATTGTTTTTTGTATAAATAACCAAAAAAGTTACATAAAACTTGTAATATAATAACATTGAGTTTTCTTGGGTGATTTGGTAAAATGTTTCTATTATCTACAAAGGAGTCCTGCACTATGAAAATCAAAAGAATTATCAGTGTTCTTCTTGCTCTTGCAATGCTGTTTTCCGTAACTGCAACTGCATTCGCTTCTGCAGACGAATCAGGCTACGTTGCCGATTATGATACGGAAACTCCCGTTATCATCGTTCACGGTATGAGCCAGAACAACACATATCTCGTTGACGATAACGGCGAGTGGGTACCTGACGAAACAGGTTACGTTACAGGCTGGCCGCTTGAAATCGACGTTATGCCTCTTATCAAGAGAGCTCTGCCCAACATGCTTCTCTCAATCCTTACAAGAAAAGACGTTGGTCTCACAGAAGCTATGTACGAAGGTACATACAACGCTCTGAGCCTTATCGAAAAGGATAACGATGGCAAATACATCAACAACATTGAAGTTCCCTGCTACGAAATGCCTATGAGCGAGCTTCCCGAGGACGTTAAGGAAGAATACTACACCTTCCTTCCCATTCAGGAGCTCAGCGAAATCGTTGGAGAAGATGACGTTTACTATTTCGGCTATGACTCACTCGGCGACGTTATGTACGAAACAGAGAAGCTTCACCACTATATCCACGACGTTGTGCTTCCCAAGTCACCCAACGGTCAGGTCAAGCTTTGCCACATCAGCCTCGGCGGTACAATCGCTATCAACTACCTTGAAACATATCCCGAGGATTATGAACTCATCAAGAAGATGGTTTTCGTAATTCCTGCTATTGACGGCTCCGATATCATCGGTGACCTTTTCACGGGCAATCTCAGTGTTTTCTATGATGATAACACCCTCTATGAGGATCTTTTCGTAACTCTTCTCGGTGAAACACCTCTTGCATATGTTCTCAATATGGTGCTTCGTATTCTCCCCACAGACGTGCTTAAATCGGCTCTCGGTGGACTTGCAAACGGTCTTGTTGACATTGCGGCTCTTCGCTCAACAATGATCTGGGCTCTTTGCCCCGATGCATATTATGAAGAGGCAAAGGGTCTCTGGCTTGAAGGCAACGAAGACCTCGCAGGTATTCTTGAGGACGTTGAATACTTTATGAATGCAAGAGCAAACTTTGAAGATAATCTCTTTGCACTTCGTGAAACAGGCTGTGAAATCTTCAACCTTGCTTGCTATGACGTGAATCTCTTCCCTCTTTGCAAGAATTACAAAACAAAGAATGCTGACAGAGTTATCCACGCAGCATCACCTGCAATGGGTGCAACCTTTGCTGACCTCGGTGAAACTCTCGGTGAAGGTTACGAAGCAGTCGGTACATACTGTGATAACCCCGACCACAACCACCTTTCACCCGACGGTGTAGTTGACGCAACAACAGGTCTGCTTCCCTGCACAACCTGGTATTTCAAGGCTCAGGCACACGAACAGCTTCCCGAAAATGACGTTGCTCTCGGTCTTGCTATCAGAGTTATGGCAGATAACAATATGAAGGACGTTTATTCAAATCCTGCTTATCCCCAGTTCAACGAAGGCAGACTTACTTTCAATGCCCGTGACAACATCGAGGCTTGGAATGAAGCTGATAAGAGTAAACTCACAACAGAAGAAATTGACACCATAACAACTGCAGTTGAAAAGGTTGAAGCACTTCTCGGTGAAACAATCGTTAATCAGGCAGCCTGGAAAGCTGCTGATGCAGAGCTTGAAAAGGCTCTTGCAGACGCAAAGATAATCGAAGACGAGTCACCGACCAAGGTTGAAAACGTGCTTACGGTTATCCTCAGAACACTTAATCGAGGCGTAAACAAGATTCTGGCTGCCGAATAATTAACAACATAATTTAACCCGACGTCTGAAGATAGCGGACGTCGGGTTTTTGTTTGACAAATAAAGGCGGCGATTATATAATACTTTCGGAAATACGTTTGTGAAAGAAAGTGAAGATATGATTAAAACTATTCTCGGCACAGCTTGTAAGGTTGTGGGCGGTGTTGCGGGTGCCGTTGTGCTTTCAGCGGCGGCATATATGCCGTTTGTTATCAGCGATGCGACGAAAAAATACAGAGACAAATGTGAATATCTGCTCATTCTCGGAGGAAACGTTATCGGTGCCGATACACCGAGTCCCCAGCTTTTTGAGAGGATGAAAGCGGCGGCGGTTTATCTCAAAGAAAACCCCGAAACCGTTGCTGTGCCTTGCGGCGGCTGTTTCAGAGACGGTCAGAAAAAATCCGAAGCAGCAATAATTTCAGATTATCTGATTGAGCAGGGGATTGAAGCTGAAAGAATTATTCTTGAAGATAAGTCCACAACAACCTATGAGAATTTTGAATTCGGCACAAAGATAATCGAAAATCACGCAAAAAAGCCGATTGACGAGGTGAAGGTTGCGTTTCTTTCGTCGGATTATCATCTTCACAGAGCATCGATTATCGCAAAGCGTTGCGGAGTAAAAAATTGCGGCAGAGTTTCAAGCCCGACTCCCGGTGAAGCGATGCCGAGATATCTGCGTGAATGCGTTGTTGCGGTTGAATTGCTTTATCACGATTTGCCTTGGAAGAAAAAATAAAAAAGCGGCGGAATCCGAAAGGAAACCGCCGTTTTGTTTTTTATTTTGTGATTCCGAGTGCCATAAAGAGAGCTTTGAAAAGCAGTCTGAAGAAATCGAATACGCCGTTGACGTCAATCATATTTTCAGTCTTGTCGCCGTCTTTCAATGTTCCTGTACCGCTTATCGGTGTGCCGTCATAGTCGGAGGTGTGGCTTGTGAGCCAGGAAATCATACCGTTGGGATAGGAGAGATCAACGGTGTTTCCGTTGCCGTCAATCGTTGTCATATAAGGATATGCACCGTTTTCGGCAGAGAACATATCGTGGTTGATTGCGTACCATGCGTGATGGCTGCTTGAGGTTTTCGTGCCGTCCTCATAGCATACCTTGGTGAGGGTTGAAAGGCGGCAATTTTCAGGATTATTTGAAGCAGCGATAATCTTTTCCCAAGTGGGGGTAACTGCCATATAGTAGTTTACAAGGGGATCGCGTGTGCTTGAAGTAATCCAGATGGGCATATCTGCGAGATTTTTGCAAAGCTCTTCGGAGGGTGACCACGCAGGGCAGATGGGGAAGGCTGCGGCGAACATTTCGGGATAAGCAACAGCCATTCTGAGTGACATCTTGCCGCCCATTGAGTAACCGCCGACGTAAATTCTCGTAAGGTCGATGTTATCCTTGTTCTTTGCAATGAAATCATCGATTGCGGCACGAAGGGGAGCAGTCATATCGTCGCTCCAGAAATGACCTTTTTCTTCTCTTGAACGTGCAGCGAGAATGAATGCACCGCCTGCAGGCTCGAATCTTGCCTGGAATTCATCACTTACCCAGTAAGCAATATTGCTCTTCTGGATGGGTTTGCCTACCTCTGAGCCGTCGCTCATACCGTGGAGCCATACAACGAGGGAGTATTTGGTTGTATCGTTTTCTTTGACGGGTGAATAATAGCTGTAGTCGATTGAAAAATTGCCTTCAACGGGACCTTCGTCTGCAAGGAATTCTGCTCTCAATGCATCGATGCCGCTGTCAAATGAAACGGCATTTGCGCTTGTGCAGAGTGAGAACACGCAGGATAATGCGAGAATAACAGCAATAATCTTTTTCATAATTGCACCTCTTTGATTTGATAAAACTAACTTATCACAATACAAATCTTTTTGCAATAGTA
>JAGBUT010000274.1 GCA_017630695.1 Clostridia bacterium | reverse complement strand
TCTCCGTCTTGTTGATGACCCTGACGTCAGAGACCCCATCAAATTCCTGCGTGAAAGAGAAATCGTTCACTTCCAGAGATTCGGTGAAGGTCTGCGTCTTGCAACTGATAAGCTTGACGAAAAGAATTTCTATGCCTTCAATCCTTCATTTGATAAAAACTGCATGAAATAAACAGAGCCGCAGTCGATACCGAAAGTATCTTCTGCGGCAGATTTATGTTGCAAAAATAATATTTAAATAGTACAATCTATAAATACGAATTATATTTACAGTTTGATAACAATTTAAAAATCAAATATGCTATTATAGAATTTAAAAATATGTACAGTCAGGGGCAAATATTGTGAAAAAAATCTTATGCTTTATTTTAACGGTTGTAATTACTCTGGGATGCTTTTCCGATGGTTTTATTACTTTTGCGGACAGCTTTGAATCCGAAAACGGCGTTCAAGTTAAAATCGCATCGTTTCTATATAAATCAACCCTTTATCAGATGGAGTTCCCGAGCCGCTTATCTTATAACATCAAAGAAAAAAGTGTTCAGGGCGATTATGCTATATCCCGTGAACTCAACGACCTTGCATACACCTTTGTATTTCCTGCAGGAACAACAAAATTTGATTGCAAACTTTCTCTTGACGGCAAAACTAATTGGTGCGGTGTTTCTCTTAATAATGTTGAAAACTCATTCTATTGGCCAAAAGATGAAAACGGTAATATCGACCACACCCAACCCGTTACATTTAACCGCATTGAAACTGATGCAGAACAAGATGAATACGGCATATTATACAGAGATTTTTTAAAAGACAAAAACGTAGGTGGCTTCAGGGATTGTAATAAGATTTATTGGAAACTCACCTATATCTGCAATGGAAAAGAATATAACGAACTCTTTGATATAAAGATTTATGATTACGATAAATCCGAAAAGCACACTGTCAGAGCTGTTAATTTCAACGTAGCAGGACTGCCTTTTTCGGCATTAAACGGTGAAAACGTGATTGCCAATCAAAAGGCTGCAGGACAATATCTCTCAAACAATGATTTTAATATAATTGCTGTTCAGGAAGATTTCAGCTATCACAAGCAACTTATCAATAATTTAAGCGGTTTTGATTATATAACCAACCACACGGGTGCCGTTCCCGGTGGCGATGGACTTAATATCTTCACGAAAAATATGCCTGTATATAATGAAACAAGAGTCACCTGGAACGAAGCCAGCGGAATTCTTTCAGACGGTGCTGATGAGCTTACACCAAAAGGCTTTGTATATTCGGTTATTGACGTCGGCAACGGAATATACGTTGATTTCTATAATCTGCACGCCGATGCTTATGGCGGAGACGGCTCAATTGCAGCAAGAACAAGCCAGTTCAAACAACTTGCTGAATTTATTCAAGCACGCTCCGCTGAAAACGACAGACCCGTAATAGTAACCGGTGATTTCAACAGTTATATGCACGTTCACGAAGATGACGGAGCACTTTACAAAACGCTTATTCTTCAGTGCGGATTAAAAGACGCTTGGACAGAATATCATAACAATGGTGACTATTTTGATTTTTATAATTGGCATGTATCAGGACTTGTTGCCTGGGGAACCTGGGACTCTGTTGAAAGGTTTATGTATAAATCAGGTGGCGGTGTTGATATTGTTGTAAGTGATTTTAGATTTGTTAATGTTTATGATAAAAATGGAAAAGCAATATCCGACCACGCATCTGCAGAATGCGATTTCACATTTATTAAAACAGAAGATTTCGTTAAAAACACACAGGAGCTTCAAATAATCAAAACCTCTGAAAACAACTTTTTAAATAATCTGAAATGGATTTTCAAAGCATTGATAATGATTCTGTCAGATCTCCATAATATTCCTGAATTAATAAAAGAAATTATTTAATGAATATACTTTCTTGATAATCAGATTTAAATAGTTTTATACGGTGGATACTATGAAAAATATAATTGAAATAACGGATTTTCTCGCACCAGAGCTCGATGTTTATGCCCGATTGAGCGAAGTTCAGCTTTTAAACAGAGAATTCCCTGATAAAGGATTGTTTATTGCCGAAAGCCCGAAGGTTATTGAACGAGCTCTTAACGCAGAATATGAACCCGTTTCGTGCCTTATGGAAAAAAGACATATTGACGGCGAAGGCAGACAAGTTCTTGACAGAATTAAAAACGTTCCGATTTTCTGTGCAGAATTTGACGTTCTGACTCAGCTCACGGGCTTCAAGCTCACGAGAGGTATGCTTTGCGCAATGAAGCGAAAGCCGTTACCGAGCGTTAAAGAAATATGCAAAAACAAAAGAAGAATAGTTATTCTTGATAACGTTATGAACCCGACAAACGTAGGTGCAATAATCCGATCTGCAGCGGCACTCGGTATGGATGCAGTAATCCTCACTCCTGGTTGCTCCGACCCATTATATCGACGAGCTGCCAGAGTCAGCATGGGCACTGTTTTTCAGATTGAATGGACTTTTTCAGACGAAAATTATCTTAACGAACTGAAATCACTCGGATTCAAAACCGTGGCAATGGCTCTTAAAGATAATTCCGTTTCAATAAGTGATCCCGTTCTTTCAAACGAAAGCAAGCTTGCTGTTATAATGGGAACAGAGGGCGACGGTCTTTCGGATAACACAATAGCCGAGTGCGATTATACTGTTAAAATCCCGATGCATCACGATGTTGATTCACTGAACGTTGCCGCAGCTTCGGCGGTTGCATTCTATGAACTCGGCAAATAAACTACATAAAGCAAAATTAAGGCAGGGTCATCCCCTGCCTTAACTGTTTTTATATTTTTTTACTGAACACTTATATCCCAATCGCTGATATCACCGCTGATGCAGTTGATATCACACTTGCCGTTTGTAAATTTAACCTCAGCAAGAATATCGGGCAGAATAAGAGGAAACGCTAGGTTTTTATCAATTGGTTTAAATGAAATCTTTTTGTTTTCATAATCAACGGAAAGACCTGATACAGCATTGAGAATCGACCAGCTTGACATAGGTCTTGTATAATGATGACCACACTCCCAATGATCCCAGAAATGACCAAACCTCATCTGATTATCTGCAATTGAATTTATCTCCTCTTCAGCGATTTCATTGTTGCCGACAGCAAGAGCAAGAGCCGCAAACGCATAACCGATACCCGTCCAGACTGCAATCGTCTGACAGTTATTATATGTTGCAAGGCTTGTTTTCTTGTTTTCGGGAATAGTGGCATTAAGAAGACCCTGCTCTTCATCAAAGTTTTTGCTGAAAATAAATTCAAGCACCGCTGCAACTCTTTCATCAGGAATATTACCGTCAAGACCCATCATACGAAGGAACCATTCACCGTCAAGCTGATCAGTCATAAGCGATTCATCAATGACTTCATTATTGCGCCAAAGATTATAATATTCACCGTTCCAGAGCTTTTCTTCAAGAGATTTTTTGCCCTTTTCAAGAACAGCGTTCCATTTATCAGCACAGGTGTTATCTCCAACTCTCTCGGCTATGATGATTGCGGCCTTCAGAGCAGCGAGCCACAAAACGGAAATATAAACGGGTATGCCCGAGAAATCCCAAGCATCATAGGTGTTACGTTTTGTGCCGTAATCGGGCAAACCGTCATTATCGTTATCAAGAAGTTGAGAGCTGTCCATAGCACCTCTGACGTTATCCCACATAGAAACGAGATAATCTCTGTCACCCGTGAAAAGATAGTCACGAAGTACCATCAGAACAAACTGCGGATTAAGGTCAACACGGTCAAAGCCGTTATCCGATGCTTTCATATCAGGCTTGAAACTATGATGTACTCTGCCATCATCTCTCTGATGTTTTGCACCCATAATCATCTGTTTTTTTTGCAAATCAGGGAAAAGGCTGATAAGAGAAAACGATGCATGATAGGTTATATCAGTAGTATGAAGTCCGCAATAACCGAGACCCTCCCACAAACCGAAACTTCCGTTTTTGATATAGACGGAGCACTTGATTAAAGGCGAAAGATTCGACGACCACGAATCGGGATAAACTAAAGGCAATGAGGTTGAATAAAGAAGATTTGAAAAGCTCACTGCTGAATTGAAAACGTTTTCATTTTCTGCAAGGAATTTATTGGCATCAAAAGCGCTGCTGTAAAGATTCTCATAGTAATGACCGATATTTTCGCCATCCTTGGCGATATGATTCGGGAAAAACCAGGTAAGAATAAAACGAATATTTTTCTTTTCACGGGGATTGAGTTTAACTTCCGAACAAAGTGCACACGCACCAAAATCCTCACCTCTTCTTTCGTTCTCATTAAGAGAGCAGTGAAGAAACTTGATTTTATCTTCTCTTGTTGAAGGATAATCAGGATAGCAATCGGTGATACGGCTGAGAATTGATGCCGCAAAGGGATATTTAAGATATTGTGAAAGCAAATCATCAAGTACATTATCGCTCAATTCAACAATATTTTCAGGCAAAGGAAGAGGCTTTGTGCCCACTTCACTGTCAGGCAGAGATCCATATTTTCTAAAACCGAAGAGAACGGATTCCTGCGAAACACCAAGTTTGGAATCACCTATATATTCTCTCATAAAACGGTAGTAATCGGCAGTGATATATGATTTTTTACCGTCACCGATGACCGAAAGGCAAACTTCTCCGCAGGAGGATGTTTCGGTTCGTTCAACGGGTTCAATATGAACGCCGACACCATTATCAAGCTTATGAAGAGTGTTTTTATTGCCCTCATTATGATTTGCAAAGTCAGGCACAAGACTTCCTAAAAGGCTGATATTCAGCTCACTGTCAGTCGGATTTTCTATTGTAAAATCAAGATAAAATCCGGGAGTTGCAGAAACGTCACTGTTATGCGGAACAAAGGGGGAAACAGCTTTAAGAGATAGATTGCAGGAAAGAGCACTGTCAACGTAATTCAGATCGCACATCGGGAATTTTCCGTCAAATTCAATTTTCTCAATCGGCTTATTCCACGCAAACATTCTGTATGTAAAATCATCAGCATCGGTTTTCATACCGAGTTTACGCACAACAGGTTTGCAGTTATCCTTGGTTTCACGCACCCAGAATGAAAGTGCACCCGTGCTGCCCTCATCGTCATCCACTTTATCTTCAAAGCAGACCTTTGTTATTCTCGGCTGGTTTGCAATGAGCCAGCTATGAAATTCACCATCAGGTAAAAGTTCAACACTTCCGCTTCCGATACCACCTAACGCAATGCCGCTTGAATGGGTTTTTGTTGTTATTATCTTTGCCATAATACACCTCGGAACAATAATGATATTACAGATTATCCTGATATTATCTT
>JAGBUT010000273.1 GCA_017630695.1 Clostridia bacterium | reverse complement strand
ATCGGCAAAAGTGCCGTCAAAATCAAAAAGCACGGCATCATAATTACTTCTCACATTTTCACTCCTTTATTATATAGAATGATGAAGTTAGTATGGTTATATTCTATATAGTTATAGTAGGTATGGTTACGTTCCGGTTTTCGGAACTCCGGAATTACGATTTATGGAATTCCGGAATTATGCTTTGGGGAAATTCGGAGTTTCGGTTTTGACCCATCCGTTTTCATTTATTATACCACAAAAAATTTATTTTAACAACGGCATTGCGGTTTACAAGTGTAAAAAACTGTGTTATAATTATTATTTGTTACTATTTATTATTCCGAAAGGATTTGAAATTACTATGGATTACAAATTTTCATCGGGAATTGCGTCTCTCAAGCCCTCGATTATCAGAGAGATTCTCAAAAGCTCGGGCAATACGATTCCCCTTGCCGAAGGTAATCCTGCACCCGATGCGTTTCCCGTTGACGATATCAGAAAAATCGTAAACGACGTTCTCGCAAACGAGCCTATCCTCGCTCTCCAGTACGGCATCAGCGAAGGCTACGCACCCCTTGTTGATACTCTTTCAGCCCTCGCAAAAGAGCGTTACGGTGCTTACGGTGAAAGCGACAGACTCATCATTACAAGCGGCGCACAGCAGGTTATGAGCCTTGCTTGTCATTGCCTCATCAACCACGGTGACTGCATCATCTGTGAAGAGCCTGCATTTATCGGCGCACTCAACTGCTTCAGAAGCCACGGTGCAAAGCTCGTTGGCGTACCGCTTGAAAAAGACGGTATGAATCTTGAGATTCTTGAAGAAAAGCTCAAAACAGAAGAAAACGTCAAGTTTATCTATACAATTCCAAACTTCCAGAATCCCGCAGGCTCAACAATGTCTTTTGAAAAGAGAAAGGCTGTTTATGAACTTGCAAAGAAATACGGTGTGCTCATCCTTGAGGATAACCCTTACGGCGACCTTCGTGTTTCAGGCGAGGACGTGCCTGCAATCAAGAGCCTTGATACAGACGGTCTCGTTATATATTCAGGCTCATTCTCAAAGATTGTTGCTCCCGGTGTGCGTGTAGGTTTCGTTGTTGCAAACGAAGCTCTGATTGCAAAGTTCACCGTTGCAAAGCAGACTCAGGACGTACATACTCCCCTCATTTCCCAGCTCATCGTTTATAAGTGGCTCACCGAATTTGATTTCGAAGCTCACATCAATAAAATCAGAGATATCTACCGCCGCAAGCTCAATCTGCTCTGCGATTGCCTCGATAAAGAGGTCGGTGATTTCTTTGATTATACCCGTCCCGAAGGCGGTCTCTTCGTCTGGGCAAAGCTCCCCGAAGGCGTGGATATGCTTGAATTCGTAAAGAAGGCAAGTGCCGCAGGTGTTTCCGTTGTTCCCGGCAACGCATTTCTCTGCGACGGTGACGACCCCTGCGATTACGTTCGCCTCAACTTCTCAACTCCCTCCGATGAAGCCATCGTCAAGGGCGTTAAGATTCTCGGTGACGTAGCAAAAACATATTAAGAGAGGTCTCGTAAATGGAAAATACAACTCCCGAGCGTAAGCCGATAGTTTTAAGTATGATTCAGCCCACAGCCGTTCCCACGCTGGGCAACTATCTCGGTGCTCTCAAAAACTGGAAAGCAATGAGCGATGACTATAACTGCCTTTATGCAGTTGCAGACCTTCACGCTCTTACAATTCACCCCGACCCCACAAAGCTCCGCCAGCAGATTCTTGAAATGTATGCTCTTCTGCTTTCAATCGGTCTTGACCCCGAGCAGAGCATCGTTTTCATCCAGAGTCAGGTTCCTGCTCACGCAGAACTCGCATGGCTTCTTGATTGCTACACACAGTTCGGTGAAGCATCAAGAATGACTCAGTTCAAGGAGAAATCACAGAAGCACGCTGATAACGTCAACGTCGGTCTGTTTGCATATCCCGTTCTTATGGCGGCTGATATTCTTCTTTATCAGGCAAACTTCGTTCCCATCGGTGCTGACCAGAAACAGCATCTTGAACTTGCACGTGATATCGCAAACCGCTTCAACACACTCCGAGGCAACACCTTCACTCTCCCCGAGCCTTTCATCGGCAAAGTCGGTGCAAGAGTTATGAGCCTTCAGGATCCCACACAGAAGATGTCCAAGAGCGACCCCAACCCCAAAGCTTCCGTTTCTCTGCTTGATCCTCCCGAGGTTATCCTCAAGAAGTTCAAATCCGCTGTTACAGACAGTGAGGCATGCGTAAGATATGCAGACGGCAAAGACGGTATCAACAATCTTATGGCAATCTATTCCTGCTGCACGGGTCTTGATTTTAATGCTATCGAAAAGGAATTTGAAGGCAAGGGCTACGGCGATTTCAAGGTAAAGGTTGCAGAAGCCGTTATCGAAGAGCTTCGCCCCGTTCAGGAAAACTTCAAGAAACTTATGGCAGACAAGCAGTATCTTCTTGATACAGCCGCAAGCGGTGCAGAGAAAGCATCACGCTTTGCAAACAGAACTCTCGTTAAAGCAAAGAAAAAAGTCGGACTTTTGCTCGGTTAATAAGCATTTTTGCAAGAATTTTTGTTAATTGCTACAAATTTGCATAAATATTCAATAATCGCTTGATTTTTTGAATATTTGATGTATAATCAATGCATACATTAAATTTTACAGATTGGAGACATTCAAAATGAAAGAAATCAAAAAAGTAGTTCTCGCCTACTCAGGCGGTCTTGATACTTCTATCATCATCCCCTGGCTCAAAGAAAACTATAACAACTGCGAAGTTATCGCTGTTTCCGCTGACGTAGGTCAGGGCACAGAGCTTGACGGTCTTGAAGAAAAGGCTATAAAGACAGGTGCATCAAAGCTCTACGTTCTTGACCTTACAGATGAATATGTAGATGATTACATCATCCCCACAATGAAGGCAGGCGCAATATACGAAGAATAT
>JAGBUT010000272.1 GCA_017630695.1 Clostridia bacterium | reverse complement strand
ATTGTGTATGTAAGGTACTGTGTTGAGATATGACGTAACCAGGTAAACTCTTTTTTTGCCGAATTTTTTTGCAATCGACGTGCTGATATTCATTGCGATTATCATGCCGATAAGGAAAGCTCCGCCCATTTTTATGAGCCAGAGTGTTTCGTCGCCGCCGTTACCGAGCACCCATTTGCAGAAATATATACCTGCGGTCATAAGGATTGTTTTTGTGCAGCCAAGGATGTTTGATGCCAGGGCACGGATAAAAAGTTTGTTTTCCCACATAAGTTTGAGGTTTTCTTTAAAGCCTGTATCCTTTTCTTTTGGAGCCTGAGTAATTCTTTCGCGGATAAACGCAAACGGAAGACGGAAAAGAATGCCGCCAAACATAGCGATGGCAATAACCGCAAGCAGATAACCCTGCGACTCTGAAAAATATGCAAGGTCAGAATTTGCTTTGCCTGTGTTTGCAAACAAGCCGAGGTCAATTGCACCGAGCGCATCCTTGAGCGGATAGAAGCCGACGATTACAATGCTGCCCACGCTTGAAATTGTTCTTGCGGCTGAAATGAGCTTTGCTCGCTTTTGCTCATCGGGAGTCATAAGAGAAGTAACACCCCAGAGCGGAATATCGCCGAGAGTATAAAGAGTTTCCCAAAGAAGGAAGCTGACTACAACGTAAGCAATTTTAACACCCATCGGCAGGTTGTTGATGGGCATAAACATAAGAATTGTTGTGATTGCTATGGGAATCGGAACAAATTTCAGATAAGGTCTGCACTTGCCCCAACGAGTGTGCGTTTTGTCAACAACGGTACCCATAATGATGTCGTTGATGCCGTCCCACACTCTTGAAATACCCATAATTACGCTTACGGCTATCGTGGGAATAATCAGGATATCGGTATAGAACACCTGAAGCACGGAGCCGATTATAGCATAAATTACGTTCTGACCGAACATACCTGCAAGGTAAACGTTGCGTTCTTTGTTGGAATAATCGCCGATGTCTTTTGTCGCATTCGGGAAAGACCAGCAAAACAGTTCTTTCATTTTGTTTTTCATTCTGCACACCCCAAACTTTTTTGATAATTTGATAATATCATACGTGTCAGCAATATTCAAGATTATTATTTGCAATTGAAATTATTATATGGTAATATATGAGCATATTGGGAAAGGAAAGGCACTTTTGGTGCCGTGAATGATTATGGGAAAGAAAAAACATGTTCACACCATAGCAACAGCTCACCTTGACACCATCTGGAACTGGGACTTTGAAAGAACGGTTAAAAACTACATTCCGCAGACTCTTAACTGGAATTTCCATTTGTTTGAAAAATGCCCCGATTACGTGTTTAACTTTGAAGGTGCATACCGATACGAGCTTATGGAAGAATATTACCCCGAGCAATTTGAAAAGCTTAAAGAATACGTTGCAAAGGGCAATTGGTATCCCTGCGGTGCAGGATGGGAAAACGGCGACGTAAACGTACCTTCGCCGGAAGCTCTTTTCAGAAACTTTCTTCTCGGCAATGAATATTTCAATGAAAAATTCGGAATAAGAAGCCGTGATGTATTCCTGCCCGACTGCTTCGGATTCGGCTATGCCCTGCCTTCAATTGCAAGGCACTCAAATCTTTACGGTTTCACAACTCAGAAGCTCAGTTGGGGAAGCACCTACGGCCAGCCTTTTGATATAGGCAAATGGTACGGACCTGACGGTAAATATATTATCGCAAGTATCAAAATGCATAACTACGTTGCCGTTCTCGACAATCTTCGCAAAAACAAGGCAATCAAAGAAAAACTTGCGGAGAGTGAAACACACGGTCTCAATGCCACTGAGATTTTTCACGGTATAGGTGACAGAGGCGGCGGACCTCTGCCGATTTCCATCAGAAATCTTCGTAAAAATATGAAGAAGAACGATAAGTCGGATATAATTGTTCATTCCTCACCGTCTGATAAGGTTTTTAAGCAGATTATGACGGAGATGACCGAAGCTGACCGTGATAAACTGCCTTTGTGGAACAATGAATTTCTTCTGACCGACCACGGCACGGCAGGCTATACCGCAAGGGCAATCAGCAAGCGCTGGAACAAACGCGGTGAAGAGCTTGCCGATATGGCAGAAAGAGCCGCTGTGACCGCACATTGGCTCGGCACGGCAAAGTACCCTCAGAAAGAACTGAACACCTCGTGGAAAAGAATAATCAACCATCAGTTCCACGATGACTTACCCGGCACATCCGTTCAGAGAGCATATCTCCGTTCGTGGAACGACTACGGTCTTTCACTCAATCAGCTGGCTCACGAATACGAAAAGAGCATTTCAGCTGTTGCTTCAATGCTTGACACATCGTTCTGCAAAGGTATTCCCGTAGTTGTCAACAACCATATGGAATTCAGAAGAAAGAGCTGTGTCACCGCAACTCTTGACGGCGAATTCAGGCATATTTCCGTTTGCGATTGCAACGGGAATGAAATTCCGTCACAGATTTCGTCAATCAGCAAGGGCAAAACAGCAATTGCATTTGTTGCCGATATGCCACCGCATTCATATTGCGTTTTTGATGTTACCGTGAGTGGAACTCCTTCTGCAATCAGAACAGAACTCAAGGTTTCCGAAAAATCTCTTGAAAACGAGCGTTATACCGTCACCCTTAACGAAAACGGAGATATCGGCTCGATATACGACAAAGAAATTGGCAAAGAACTGCTCAAAGATCCCATCGTTCTCGGAATTTTTGATAATTATGCGGGTGGCTGGCTTTATCCTGCTTGGGAAATCAAATACAAGCAATCAATAAGAAATCACAACAGAATTGCAAAGCTTGTTAAATCAAGAATAATCGAAGAAGGTCCCGCAAAATGCACAATTCAGGTCATTCAGCAATGCGATGATTCGGTTTTCACAAATAATATTTCACTTTCCGCAGGCTCGGATATGGTTGAAGTTCAGTGCGAATTTGACTGGAACAATCAGAGAACGCTTTGCAAAAACGTTTTCAGTTTTACCTGCTCAAATGAAGAAGCAACATTTGACCTTGGTCTCGGAGCAATAAAAAGAGGCAACGCAAAGCCCGAAATTTATGAAGTTCCTGCACAGAAATGGGTTGACTTAACCGATAAAAATGAAGAATTCGGT
>JAGBUT010000271.1 GCA_017630695.1 Clostridia bacterium | reverse complement strand
TGAACAGACACTACACCGCAGAGGAATATTTTGAGCTTTGCACAAAGCTTCGCAATGCTTTTGACGGAGCAACCCTCACAACCGACGTTATGGTAGGCTTCCCTGATGAAACGCAGACGGATTTTGAAGAATCTCTTGAATTTGTCAAGAAGGTCGGCTTTGAAAAGGTGCACGTTTTTCCCGTATTCACGCAGAGATGGCACACCTGCCGCCAGGATGACGAATCAGGTTGAGAACGCTGAAAAATCAAGGCGTGCGGCTGTTATGATTGAAGAAACGGAGAAAATCAGAAAAGCGTTTCTTGAATCTCAGATCGGCAAAATTCTTGAAGTGCTGCCCGAAGAATTCCACGGAGATTTCGTGCAGGGATATACCGCAAACTATACCCCTGTGAGAATCCTCGGTGCAACAGACGGCAAGGATATAATAAAAGCAGAAATCATCTCGGTTGAAGATGACTTCTGCATTGGAAAGAAAATATAACGTTAAGGTGCTTTTCTTCGGAAGAGCACCTTTAATTTTTGCTCTTATCAATCGGCATTCTGAAGAGCAGACTGCGAAGCGCCTTTGCGTTAAACGGGATGAGGGGATAAAGAAAGCTCGTTCCCGTTACTGTTTTGTTGAATGCAATTTCAAGGGCAATGATTATAATTCCTGCAATAAATCCCCACACGTTGAAAAGCGCAGTCAGACCGAGAAGCAACATTCTGAAAAGCTTGAATGCATAGCCGAGCTCAAAGCTTGGCTGTGTGAAGTTTGTCATTGCAACGAAAGCCATATAGAGCACAACCTCGGGCACAAACCAGCCTGCCGAAACCGCAAATTCGCCCAGCACGAGTGCACCGATGATGCCGAAAGAGCCGCTGAGTGCCTGCGGAGTGTTGATTGAGGCGAGGCGGATGGTATCGATAACGATTTCAACGATAAAAAGCTGTGCGATAACGGGCACCGTATTCGGCTCTTCAATCCGTATGAAATCGAGCCAGTGCGGGATGAATTCGGGGTTGCGGATAAGCAGATACCACACGGGAGTCAGAAGCAGCGTGAGGGCAAAAACAAACATACGGATTATGCGCAGATATGAACCGATAAGCGGTGACATATAGAAATCGTTCGTATCCTGAAGAAAATCGAATATGCCCGAGGGGATAATCATAGCGGCAGGGGAGTTATCGGTGAGCAGGATGATGCTCCCTTCAAGAATACTTGCAGCCGCGGCATCGGGTCTTTCGGTATAGCGCACTTTCGGAAACGGATTGAGTCTTTGTTTTGTGACAAGGCATTCGAGCAGACTCTGTTGCCCAAGAGTGAGCGAATCAACCTTGATTGAGTTGAGTTTGCGGCGAAGAGTATCGAGCGCTTTTTCGCTGACTCTCCCTTTCATAAAGCAGATAACAACGTCGCTTTTGGACTTTTCACCAATGGTGTGAAGCTCCATTGTCAAGTCGGTATCTCTGATTCTTCTGCGGATGAGGGCAGAGTTGAAAACGAGAGTTTCCACAAAACCGTCGTGAGGACCTCGCAGAACTCTGTCGTTTTCGGGTTCGCTCAAAGTTCTGACGGGGTAGGTTCTCGCATCAACGATGATACCCTCGCAAAGACCCTGCGCAATCAGACCGATTCCGCCCGAAAGAACGTATTTTATGAAATCCTCGGGTCTGCCTGCAACGTCGGTTTCAACGTAGGGGATAAACGCATCAGCAAATTCTCTTGCGCTTTTGTGCTTTGAATAATCCTTCTCGCTGATTTGCATCAGATATGCCATAACTCTTTCCATAAGCGTATCCTTGCAGAAGCCGTCAACAAAATACAGTCTCATTTTCTTCTTGCCGCCGATAAGTATATCTCTGCCGACAATATCAAAGCTTTCTTTCATCCGAAGCTCATTATCGAGCATAAATATATTTGTGTTAAAATCAGTTGAAAAATAACCCGTCAGAGAAATCACCTCAAAATAAAAATGGTGACAGATAAAGGTATCTGTCACCGTTTATTATTATCGTATAATTCAGCGATATTCGTTATAGAGGTTAACAATTGCGTTCCACGTCAGCGGACCGACGGCACCCGATTGCGGAATGTTGCTCAGCTTCTGCACGGCCTGAACGGCGGCTTTTGTTCTTTCACCGTAAATACCGTCAACCGTAATCAGCGGCACAGCCTTGTTGCTTTGTGCGATTGTCCGCAGGAAGGTCTGCAGCTGGGTAACAACGTTTCCGCTGGCACCCGTTGTTATTGTGTAGCCCGGGTAGAGAAGTGAGGAATACGAACGGTATTCATCGGGCAGGGAGTTGAGGGTGCTGTAATAGGCATCCTGCAGTTTGTACCACGTGCTTCTGCCCGCGATACCGTCAACGGTCAGACCGTATTCACGTTGAAAGGTACGCACCGCATTATCCGTTGCAGGGCCGAAAATACCGTCAACCTTGATTTCGGGGAGTCTGTCGTTGAAAAATCCGAGAAACGCAAGGTAATACTGTATTGTACGCACGTCGTTTCCTCTGTCGCCTTTCCGAAGAGGTTTGCTGTGTATTCTGTCAACCTCGCTGAGGGTGATACCCTCGGAGTAAAGCTCCGAAACCTTTTTGACCGCATTGTAAATCTGCTTGATTTTATACCACGTTGCCTTTCCCACAATGCCGTCAACCGTCAGGCCGAAAACATTCTGAAAAGTTCTTACCGCCGAACGGGTTGCGGCATCGAAAATACCGTTTGTTTCGGGGATGGCAGGGATTGCAGGGTAATTTCTGCGGATTCTGTTGAGCTGACGCTGAATCGTGCGCACGTCCTCACCTGCACTGCCGAGGCGGAGAAGTGTGCCGGGGTAGGATTCCTGAATGTTTTTCACGGGTGCGTTTTTTACAAGATTTATATCGTTTCCGTAATAATTCTGAAGAATCTGATAGGGCGTTTTGCCTTGATTTGCAAGGGTTACGGTGCCCCATTGAGAGAGACCTCTGCAGGTAACTGTCCGCCCGTCGCAGTATTCGGTGAAGTAGGGCTGAATCTGATTGCCTTTTGTGACGTAATCGTTGAAAAGCTCATCGACGAGTTTGCTGATATTTGAAAAAATATCTCTTCCGTCAACGTATGCCTGATCGTATGCGGTTGAGTTTGTTATATCAAAATTATAACCTCTGCTTCGGTAATATTCGCTGTAAATTCTGTTAAGAGCAAATGAAACCTGTGCATATATGTTGGCTCTCAAAGCGTTTTCGGGCCAGGTGGGATAAATCTCGCTCGAAGCAACGTTTTTGATGTATTCCGTGAACGGAACACGCACGTTTTTTGCGTTTGAATTGGGCGGACCGAGGTGAACCGTGATGTAATCGGGTATAACGGGTGTTGCCATATTTTCGCCTCCTTATAAAGAGCCTGATTCGTTAACGATTATCGGCTCGGGTTCATTCAAGCCTTCAACCCTTGCAAGCATCTGAACGGGCTGAACGGATTCAATGCCCGAAAATACGGGAACGTTGTTGAAAAGAGCTCTCACGAACGAAGGGTGCTCGATATAAACCGTATACGTTGAGAAGGGCAGTACGTTGCCGTTATCGGGACTCATCGAGAGCGAACGGGGAGGCGCAGGCAGAATGATTCTTTCACTTGAGCCGCTGATATCGGTGATTCCGTCATAGAGGGTGATATTGCCGCTTTCAAGGGGCAGAAAAACCATAACTCTTGCACTCGGCACGGCAAAAGCTCTGTCGGAAGCAAAGGTTTCAATCCGCAGAGTGCCCGTATCGGGATTATCGGAAAGAAACCTTGAAATATCGTTGCATTTCCTTTTTTGTTCATCGTTTGACGGTGAGTCACAGCTTTTTTTCAGGTATTCAACGGCGTTTGCCGAGGAAGCTGTGTTTGCGGTGCTTTTCGGGGGAGTGGAAGAAACCTCCGCCTGTGCAGGCACAGCGGCTTGGGAAGTATCTTTCTGCGTCTGCTTTTCTGCGGGCAGGGGGTCGCTTCTGTCACGCTCGTAGCCTACGTTGTTCATATCCGCTTCAAACTGCCGCTTTTCTCTTTCGCTCGGCTCGTAGTCAGGGTCTGTACCTACGTAGCCGTTCTTTTTGCCGTATTCTATCATTTCTTTTTTGTAACGGTCCATAAGGAGCTCCATTTCTCTTTTGTCCATAGCATAACCTCCTGATGTTTTGCTACTTTCAGTATATTTCGGCAGCTCGGGATTTGTTACATATTTTTAAAAAGAAATAAAATTTTGTTATGAGCTCAAATATGTTTGCATTTGCGTTGCGTTTATGATATAATTTAACCAAGAAAATGGAGTATCTTATAAAAAAATTATAAAATTTCTGAAATTTTTCTGTTTCAGGTGTTGCAAACAGCAGTTTTATAGGGTAAAATATACTAAATATATTTAAGCATTCACAGGGGTGTATGAAACTTGGCGTTAAAGCTCAATCTCAACTATGCAGGTGAATTTGCCTGCGAAGAAAAAATCTTATCAATGAAGCAGGAAGTCGAAAAGGCTCACGAAATGCTTCATCAGGGAACAGGCGCAGGCAGCGACTATCTCGGATGGATCGACCTTCCCGTTAACTACGATAAAGAAGAATTTGCACAGATCAAAGAATGTGCAGAAAAAATCAAGAACGATTCCGAGGCTCTCGTTGTTCTCGGAATCGGCGGCTCTTACCTCGGCGCAAGAGCAGTTATCGAATTCATAAAATCCAACAATTATAATATTGTTAAAAAGGATACTCCCGATATCTATTACGGCGGTAACACAATCAGCTCCTCTGCCGTTGCAGAGCTTATCAAGCTCGTTGAGGGCAAGGATTTCTCGGTTAATGTTATCTCCAAATCGGGTACCACAACCGAAACCTCGATTGCATTCAGAATCTTCAAGCAGCTTCTTGAGGATAAATA
>JAGBUT010000270.1 GCA_017630695.1 Clostridia bacterium | reverse complement strand
TAAGCCTGAGAAGGAACTTTGTTGCCATCTGCATTGCCTGCGATAACATTGAGTGCTTCAGCGCGAACTGCTTCACCTATTGCAATAATATCATCATAAATAGCGCAAAGGTCGCCAAATACTTCTGTGATATGAGAACCTGGAAGTGAATCGTGGAACTGGTTTGTAAGAATCATCTGCCAGCCTTCGTTAAGCTTTGTAAGAGGATACTCATAACCGTAGCCCATTGCAATGCTTGCGAAAATTTCTGCCTGACGGTAGAGGTTTTCGCTGTATCTGTTGAGCTTCTTGAGGAGAGCCTTTGTGGTGTGAACGCCTCTGTGCTCTTCGAGATAAAGCTCGTCTTTCCATGTGGGGATGTTGCTGTCGGTTGCCTTTGCCTTCATTCTTGCAAGTGAATCTTCAATCTTGCTGGGCTTTGATTCGGGAAGACCGGGGAAGTTGCTGTAACGCTTAACGTATTCGAGCATTTCGGTGTCAACACCGCCGCCGCCGTCGCCCCAACCGTAGCAATACATTGATTCGCCGATTGTTGCTTTGTCTGTATATTTCTTCCAGTTCATCTTGAGTGAGTCAGCCTCAACTGTGCCGATGAAGTGGGTGGGAGGAACGATTGAGAATACCTTTGAGCCGTCGGGGCCTTCCCACCAGAATGTGTTGTACTGCCAGGGATTGGTGTCGTTCCAGATACCCATCTTATGAGTTACGAAATACTCAACGCCTGCCTTCTTAAGAATCTGGGGCATAGCGTAGCCGTTACCGAATACGTCGGGTACCCAGCAGGTCTTGGGAGTGATTCCGAATGTCTTTTCAGCATATCTTACGCCGTGAAGAAGCTGACGCACGAAGGATTCGCCCGAAACAAGGTTACAGTCGGGTTCAACCCACATTGCGCCGATGTATTCCCATCTGCCTTCTGCGATTCTCTGCTTGACCTGATCGAAAAGGTTGGGATATTTATCCTGCATTTCAATATATGTGGGAGCAGATGACTGTGAGAAGATGAAGTCGGGATACTGTTCCATAAGACGGAGCATTGTTGCGTGAGTTCTGCCGAGCTTACGGACATATTCTTTGTATGCCCACATGAAAACGATGTCAAGATGTGAGTTACCTACAAGTGAAAGAGTGCCTTCGGTCTTGTAGTTGGGGTTGTTGTAAACTCTTTCCTTGAGAACTTTCTGTGCAGCAAGAAGACCTGCTCTGAATTCGTCGCCTTCAACGTCAAAGTTAACGTGAGTGAATGCTTCTTTGAGTGCTGAACGGATAAGCTCTGCAAGACCTGTGTCAAGAACAGGCATGAAGAGAGCATTGAAAACAGCCTTGAAATCCCAGTAAACTTCTTCAACTACGGGATCAACAACGCCAATGAATGAGCATGAAAGAGTCTTTACTGTTGATTCATTTGAATGCCATACATAGTATGATTCAATGTCAACATCATAGTGCTTGCCTGCTTCAGCGCAATCTGAAAGAAGAACGCTGTTACGGAAGGGATCAAGACCCTGATAAGGCTCACCGTTGAGTGAAAGAAGTGAGTCACCGCCGAAATAAACGTTAAGAGTAACCTTCTTGCCTGCGAATCTTTCGGGCATGTCGAAGGAGTTCTTGAAAAATGCACTCCAGCCGTTGTTACCCCACTTATCGCCTACATTGAGGTCCTTCCATTCGTCATAAAGATATTCGTAATCGCCGATACCCTTGTAGATACATTCCTTCATTTTCCATGCAGGAATGGTTTCGATATCTGTGTAAATTCTCTTCTTGAGTGTTTTGAGCTTAACATTAACAACATCGTCAAAAGAGAAAATACCTCTCTGCTTGCCCTTAACGGCGTCACGCCAGTCGTCAACGTGAGCATCCATTGCATCAAGAGCAGCAACTGCATCCATGTTTTTGATTTCTGCCAACTTGCATCGTCCTTTCTTATGTAAAAATCGGTAGAAGATTATAAAATCCAAAGTATACCAAATACAGTATATCATCAAATATTTAACATTTCAATATAAATAATTTTTATTTTATTATGTTTTATGATTTACAACTTTAATTTAATATGGTAGAATAAACTGAAAATTTATGTCAGAAAGGAATAAGGCAATGCTTCTCGACAAAAACATCATTATTCCCGACCTCGGACCCGTTGGACCCGAGAGCGGTTTTCATCTTCTCGAAACAACAGAAGACGGCAAGTTTGTATCCGGCAAAAACGGCGTTGACTGCATCGTTGCAACAGGCGATAAGAAGGTTGAGTTCGTTTCATTCGGAACTCATACTCTTGCAGGCGTTAAATCCGCAATTGCTTATCCCGTATACTATCCCGTTTATCCCGTTAAAACAGAATATCCCCTTAATGCTGTTCTTATGGACCTTGACGGCACAACAGTAAGAAGCGAAGATTTCTGGATCTGGATTATCCAGATGAGCACAGCAAGTATGCTCGGCAACCCCAAGTTTGAACTTGAAGATGCTGACCTTCCCTTCGTTTCGGGCCACAGCGTTTCCGAACATCTTCAGTATTGTATTGATAAATACTGCCCCGGCGAGTCACTTGAAAAGGCTCGTAACTTCTATTTTGAACACACTCACAGAGAAATGGAAGAAATTATGGCAGGCAGAGGAAAAGACGGCGCATTCACACCCACAGAAGGCGTTAAGGATTTCCTTCTTGAACTCAAGGATATGGGCGTTAAAATCGGTCTTGTTACCTCGGGTCTTTATGAAAAGGCATGGCCTGAAATCCTTTCTGCATTCCGTACTCTCGGAATGGGCGATCCCAAGGATTTATACGATGCAATCATCTCCGCAGGTTTCCCCCTTCGCAAGGGCAGTGTAGGCACTCTCGGCGAGCTTTCACCCAAGCCCCATCCCTGGCTCTATTCCGAAACATCAATCGTCGGTCTCGGCGAAGCTTTCGCAGACAGAAACAGAGTTGT
>JAGBUT010000021.1 GCA_017630695.1 Clostridia bacterium | reverse complement strand
TCCGAAAATTCTATCTGCCCGAAAACGCAGAGGAATTCAACCTGAACGAATACGACTATATTGCCGATGCAATCGATACCGTGAGCGCAAAAATAGACCTTGCACTTAAATCGCAGGAGCTCGGCATCCCGATGATATCGTGTATGGGTACGGGCAACAAATTCGACCCCACCCTCTTCAGAATCGACGATATTTCAAAAACCTCCGGCTGTCCGCTTTGCAGGGTTATGCGCCGCGAATTGCGGATCAGAGGTATCAGAAAGCTCAACGTTGTATGGTCACCCGAAGAACCCTCAAAGCCTCTGCCCTCAAATGAAGAAAGCGGCAAAAGACAAACCCCGGGCAGTCTGCCGTTTGTGCCGGGAGTTGCAGGTCTGATTATGGCAGGCAAAATTATCAAAGATTTGGTCAAAGGATAACGATATGAAAAAGTTTATTGCAATTCTGCTCGCTGCCGCCCTGCTTTTCTCGGCAACAGCTTGCTCCGATAACAACGGCCCCGATGACGAAAACGAATCAACCTCCCCGATTTCATCGCAGAACGAAGGCATTCTCAATCTCGCATATTCAGAGATTGATACACTCAACCCCTTCACCTGCACCACAGCGGCAAACCTTCAGCTTCTGCATCTTGTTTACGACGGACTCTATACGCTTGACAAAAGCTACACTCCCGTTGCAACACTTGCCGAAAGCGGAGAAATCGGCGATAAGACCGTTACCGTTAAGCTCGGATCTCATAAATTCGGCGACGGCACACCTGTAAGCGTGACCGACGTCAAAGCTTCGTTTGAAAAAGCAAAGGAATCCCCTGCTTACAAAAACAGACTTTCAAACTTTGAATCGGTCGGAATATACGAAGGCAATCTCATTATTTTCAATCTTGTTGCCGACGACCCCTATGCACTCGCTTGCCTTGATTTCCCGATTATCAAGGGTGGCGCGGATACCGACCTTGCAGCCGGCTGCGGCAGATATATCCCCCGTTTTTCGGGCGATGAAATTTATCTGACTGCAAACGCTTCCAAAAAAGGATTTGTTCCTGCAATCAAAAACATAAAGCTCATCCCCGTCAGAGACGAGGATGCAATCATCTCAAATCTCGAAATCGGTAACACTTGTTTCAACTATAACGACCTTAACGACGGCTCCTATTCCAGAATCAATGCAAAAACCGTTGAAATGGGCATTAACAACTTCGTTTACCTTGCATTCAACAATTCGAGTGCAATATTCTCAAACAAGCTCGTTCGCCGTGCCGTAAACCTTGCGGTCAACAGACAGGAAATCGTTTCAACGGCATTTCAGGGTCACGCAAGAATCGCATACACTCCCTTTAACCCCGATTGGTACGTTATCTCTTCAAAAGACACAACTGTTCAGCAAAACAAGACCGAAGCCGCAAAGCTCATCGAACAGTCACAGATTGACGTGCTTTCGCAGGAGATAGTTCTGCTCGTAAACTCTGATAACAGATTCAAACTCGAAACCGCTGAATTCATCAAAGGCTATCTTGAAGCTCTCGGATTCAGAGTCAACGTGAGAAAGCTCGGATCCGACAGTATCCGAACCGCTTTGAACGAAGGAAACTACGACCTTTATATCGGCGAAATCAAGCTGACTCCCAATATGGATCTTTCACCCATACTTCTGGGCGGAAATGCATCTTACGGAATCAGCAACGTAAGTGACTCCTCATCAAGATATGCGCAGTTCATTTCAGGCAACTGCGAAATTATGGACTTTATCAACACCTTCAATGAAGATTTGCCCTTAATCCCCCTTTGCTACAGAAATGCCGCAGTATCCTACACCAACTCCATGCAGGCTGATTTTGCCTGCTGTGACGGTGACGTTTACGCTGATATCCAGAGCTGGAAATTCAAATAAATTCTCTCCGCTGAATTTTTCACCCGAATTTTGCCATAATATTTCCGTAATTTTATGCGAAAGACGGGTGCAAAAATGATAAACGGAATTTTACTGAAAAAGGCAATCATCAGCGGTGCGGAAGAAATCGAAAAGCATTACGAAAGCGTTGATGCGATTAACGTTTTCCCCGTTCCCGACGGTGATACGGGCACGAATCTCAGCCTCACACTCGGCGGATGCGTTCAGGCACTTGAGGGCTTTGAAAATATCTCCGCAGGCAAAACCGCAGACTTTATTGCAGGTGAACTGTTAAAAAATGCAAGAGGCAACTCGGGTGTTATCTTTTCGCTTATTTTCAAAGGTTTTTCACAGCACGTAGGCAATCTCGACGAAATAGACGCAAAATCTCTTGCAGAGGGTCTTGAAAAAGGCTGCGAGGAAGCGTATTCGGCAATCGAAAAACCTACCGAGGGCACTATGCTCACGGTCATCAGAATGGCCGCCGCAAAAGCAATCTCCGCCCAAGAAAAAGGGGCAGACACAGAGCTTACCTTTTCCGCCGCTGTTTCGGGTGCGAAAGCCGCACTGAAATCAACCAGAAACCTTTTGCCCGTACTTAAAAAGAAAGGTATCGTTGATGCAGGGGCGCAAGGTCTCGTTTATATCCTTGAAGGAATGGCAGGCTGTGTTTCCGAGGAAGCGGTTTACGTTTCAGAGCAGGCCCTCTCCGACAGCACGGATTTTCATTCGGAATACACATACTGCACGGAATTCATAATCACCAAGCACGCAGACGTTGACGTGAGCGAAATCAAACGTTTTCTCGCTGATATAGGCAACTGCACAGCTGCCGCAGAGCACTCGGGAATCATCAAGGTGCACGTGCACACCGACTCACCTCACCTCGCTCTGCAAAAGGGTCTTGAATACGGTGATCTGAGCAGAATCAAAATCGATAATATGAAGCTTCAGGCATCAGCCTCGGGCAAATAATAAATTCGGGAGATAAAAATGGAACTCAACGCAAGCATCAAATACTTAAAAGGTGTGGGTGAAAAAAGAGCCGCTATGTTGGCAAAGCTCGGCATTTTCACCCTGCGTGACTTATTGACTTTTTATCCCCGTACATATGAGGATTGGAGCAAAATCTCCTCAATCAAAGACGCTCCGATGAACGAAAACGTCTGCATCAGAGCAATCGTCGGTATGCCCTGCAAGGAACACAAAATCCGCAAGGGAATGACCCTCTACAAAACAGAGGTTACCGACGGTGAAATGCTCCTTGATATCACTTTTTTCAACAATCCCTATTCAGCCAAAAAGCTTGAACAGGGCAAGGAATATCTTTTCTTCGGCAGAATTACGGGCAAAGGATATTTTCGCTCGATGAATTCGCCTGATTTCGTTGAAACAGACGGTTCGGGCGGCATCAGACCGATTTATTCGCAGACGGCAGGTATGAACTCAAGAGCCATCGAAAAGCTCATCAGAACCGCTTTTGAATACGGCGAAAGAATGCCCGACCCTATCCCTGCCAAAATACGAAACAGCTATTGCCTTATGGAGCTCAACGATGCTCTTCGCAATATCCATTTCCCCCAAAGTGAAGATATGCTTTCCGAAGCTCGCAGAAGGCTCATTTTCGAGGAGCTTTTCCTGCTCGAGCTCGGTCTTTTGAGAATGAAAACAAAATCAAGGCAGTCAACCGCCCTTTCAATGGAGAAGGATTACACTGACGAATTCCGTTCGCTTCTGCCGTTTGAACTGACAAACGCACAGAAAAAAGCGATTTCCCGGGCAGCGGCTGATATGCTTCTTGGCACACCGATGAACAGACTCGTTCAGGGTGACGTCGGCTCCGGCAAAACCGCAGTATGTGCCGCACTGATATATAACTGCGCAAGAAACGGATATCAGAGTGCGCTTATGGCACCGACGGAAGTTCTTGCAATGCAGCACTATAAAACTCTCGTAAAATTCTTTGAAGAAACCGATATAACCGTTGCTCTGCTTACCGGTTCAACCCCAGCGGCAGAAAAGAAAAGAATCAAAGCCTCTCTCAAATCAGGAGAAACCGACCTCGTTATCGGCACTCACGCTCTGATTCAGAAAGACGTTGAATTCAAATCCCTCGCTCTTTGTGTAACCGATGAACAGCACCGTTTCGGTGTCAATCAGCGAAACTCTCTGCACTCAAAGGGGCAGAATCCGCATACGCTCGTTATGTCGGCAACTCCTATTCCGAGAACACTTGCGCTCATCATTTACGGTGATCTTGACCTGAGCATCCTCGACGAGATGCCAAAGGGCAGACAGAAAACCGAAACCTATCTCGTTACTCCCGAAATCCGTGAAAGAGCCTACGGCTACGTCAAAAAGCACCTTTGCGAAGGCAGACAGGGATACATAGTTTGTCCCCTTGTTGAAGAGGGCGAAGCCTCTGAAATGACTGCCGCAAACGCACTTTTCAAAGATCTTTCAGACGGATTTTTCAAAGGCTTCAAGCTCGGTCTGCTCCACGGAAAAATGAAATCACCCGACAAGAAAGCCGTTATGGATGCTTTCTCATCGGGCGAAATTCAGCTTCTTGTTTCAACCACCGTTATCGAAGTCGGTATCGACGTGCCTAATGCAGTGATTATGGTTATAGAAAATGCG
>JAGBUT010000269.1 GCA_017630695.1 Clostridia bacterium | reverse complement strand
TTATGGCTATTTCAGATAAAATATTATCCATAAGAAAAGAAAAAGGCTTGTCGCAGGAAGCATTCGCTGAAATGCTCGGAGTTTCCCGCCAATCCGTTTCAAGATGGGAATCAGGTACTGCGGTGCCCGATATCGACAAAATAATTCTTCTGAGCGAAACCTTCGGAGTTTCAACGGACTATCTTCTGAAACCCGATACAGCTTGTGATGACGTTTGCGACGTTGTTGAGGAAGAATCTCTTCCCATAAGAACGTCAGCTTCCGATATGGATGACACTGCGGAAATCGATTTGTCGCAGGTTATCATTCCCGAGTTTGAAGATAATTTGCAGGATATACCCGAAGAAGACACATCAGAGGTTTCTGCTCCGATTCCTCCCGTTGCTTCTGATGAAAACGTCAACAGCAATAATGGTGGCAACAACGGTGACGGACGCAATAAATATAAATCGGTCATTGCCTGGATTCTCGTTTTATGCATTATGATTTCCACTCTCTGCATCCCTCTTTTCTGGGGTGAAATCAAGAATGCGTGGTGGTCACTCAACGGTGGCAGAGTAGAATATCCCTACGTGCTTGTTCACGGTCTCGGTGGCTGGGGAGAAGACGCAGGCATTAACAACGTTGCTCCTTATTGGGGTTCAACTTCAGGCGACCTTGCCGTACAGCTTCGTTCGGAAGGCTTCGAGGTTTACACTCCGAGCGTCGGTCCCGTTTCCAGCGCATGGGACAGAGCTTGCGAGCTTTACGCTCAGCTTACCGGCACGCAGGTTGACTACGGCGAAGCTCATTCAAAGGAACATAACCACGAACGCTTCGGCAGAACGTACACCGAGCCCCTTGTTGAAAACTGGGGAGAGAAAATAAACGGCGGTCAGCTCCAGAGAATCAATCTCATCGGTCACAGTTTCGGTGGCGCAACGGTTAGACTTTTCACATCCCTTCTCGAATACGGAAGCGAAGCGGAAAAAGAAATTTCAGGTGAAAACGTTTCTCCTCTTTTCGAGGGTGGAAAAGGCAAATGGGTGTTCAGCGTTACAACACTCTGTGCACCTCATAACGGCTCACAACTCACCGAAATCCTCAACGATTCCGAGTCACTGCGTTCAAGCATCGGTATTCTCAATTCGGGCGGCGCACTTCTCAAATCACTCCTCTCAACGCTCGGTCTTACCAACTTACTCTCACAGCCTGATATTCTCAACACCACCGATTTGCTGATTTCATTCTGTATGCTCGCAAACAATCTGACAGCGCCCTCAAACGGCACTTTCGATCTTATGCTCGATCATTTCGGAATCGAATCAATCGCAGGCAGTTCAATGAGAACTTCTATCGATAAGGTAATCGCATCGGGTAACGACCACGCAGCATACGACCTCTCACCCGACGGTGCAGCAAAGCTCAACGAAACAATTCAGACTGTTGACAGCGTTTATTATTTCTCATACGCATACAGTGCAACAAGCAAAACGGCTCTCATCGGCAGTCAGGCACCGACTCTTGATATGCTTTTCGCCCTTCAGCTTCCCGCTTTGGGTATGGGTACGTTCAAGGGCACAACTGAAGGCGGAATCGTAATCGACGAAACCTGGCAGGAAAACGACGGTCTCGTAAGCGTTATTTCGGCACAAAAGCCCAGCGACGAAGAAGGTGTTTATCACAAGAGCGACGTTATCAACGCCGAAGCAAAGGAAATCGAAAAAGGCATCTGGAATATCTCCCCCACAAAAACGGGTCACCACGGCACGGTTATCGGTCTTGCTCCGTTTGATTCAAGTTCAGCATCCGAAACCAAAGCTTTCTATATTGACCTCTTCGATTTCATCGACACCCTGAAACGATAATAATAAATCCCTCTGCGGTTAAACTAACTGCGGAGGGATTTTTTTGAAAAATATTATTATCAGTGTTGACAGTGCGGCGGATTTGCCACAGAATTTTGCAAAAGAAAACGGCATTGAAATTATGCCGATGTACGTTATTGCAGAGAGAAATCAGTTCCGTGACGGAATCGATATTGACGGAAAAGGTGTTTTTGGCTTTGTTGAGAAAACGGGAAAAATCCCGAAAACATCTGCCGTTTCCCCTTCGGAATATGCAGAATATTTTTCTTCACTGACACCAAACGGTGAATCGGTTATCCATCTTTCATTCTGCTCTCTTCTTTCTTCAACTCACCGCAATGCAGTTATAGCTTCGGGTCAGATGCAAACCGTTTCTGTTATTGATACGATGAATCTAGGCGGCGGAATAGGTCTGCTCGCATTAAAAGGCTGTGAAATGCGTGATAACGGAATGTCGGTCAGAGAAATCGTTGATAAGCTCGTTTCACTGATTCCGAAAATAAGAGTTTCATATTTACTTGACAGCGTAGAATTTCTTCGGTTGGGAGGCAGATGCTCCGCCGCAAGTGCTCTGGGTGCAGGTCTTTTTTCAATCCGGCCCTGTGCAGGTATGGTTAACGGCAAAATTGAAATTCTCGCAAAATACAAAGGAAAATCCGATGCCGTCAGAAAAAAGTATATCGACGATATTATCGAAAAATATCCGTCCGCTGATAAATCAGCCGCATTCATTTATCATTCGGGAGTTGATGAAAAGTTTCTCGGGTATGCGGAAGCCAAACTGCGCAATGCAGGATTCAAGAGAATAATCACTGCTGAAAACGGCAGTATCATCAGTCTTCACAGTGCCCCGAAGGCATTCGGAATACACGTTCTTGCATAACAAAAGCCCACGCTTTCTGCGTGGGCCTTAGCTTTTTAGATTTTCATAATTCCGAGAACGTCAAGGATTGATGAAATAAGAATCAGCACAATGCAAACGGGTGCAACATACTTGATAACAACGGTGAAAAGTGTTTTTGCCTTGAAGGGTGCACCGATTTCGATTTCCTCAATAAGTGCCTGCGGCTTGATGATGTAACCGACAAAAATGCAGGTAAGCAAAGCAACGATAGGCATAAGCACACTGTTGCTGACAAAATCAAACATATCAAGAATTGAAAGACCTGCAACGCTTACAAAATCCCAGATACCAAAGCCAAGGGATGAAGGAATACCCAGAATAACGCAGAATGCAAAAACAACAATGCAGGTAACCCTTCTGTTCCAGCCAAGCTTATCTCTTACGATTGAAACAACAGTTTCCATAAGAGAAATCGAAGAGGTAAGTGCTGCAAAAAGAACAAGCAGGAAGAATATTGCACCGATTACAGCACCTGCAGGCATACTGTTGAACACCTTGGGAAGAGTGATGAACATAAGGCTCGGACCCTTGCCGAGAGCTGTTTCGTCACCGCCTGAGAATGCAAACACAGCAGGAATAATCATCATACCTGCAAGGAATGCGATACCGGTATCAAAAATTTCAATCTGACGAACTGACTTTTCGAGAACAACGTCTTTTTTCATATATGAGCCGTAGGTGATCATAATACCCATAGCAAGTGACATTGAGTAGAAGAGCTGACCCATAGCCGCAAGAACGGTTGTTGCCGAAAATCTGCTGAAATCGGGAAGAAGATAATATTTGACACCCTCAAGTGCTCCGTCAATCGTCATTGAGTAACCTGCAATAAAAAGTGTGAGCACAACAAGCACAGGCATCATTACCTTGCTGACTTTTTCAATGCCCTTTTCAACACCAAAAAGAACAATGAGAGCTGTCAGACCCATAAATATCAAAAACCAACCGATAGGTTCGAAAGGCTTTGCGATGAATCCCGTAAAATAGCTGTCAGATGCGGATGCCGCTGCATCACCGCTTACAAAAGCGTAAAAATATTTTGTAACCCAACCGCCGATAACAGAATAATAAGGCAGGATAATTGCGGGAATGATTGCCGCAATCACACCAACAAAACCGAAACGCTTATCGAGGGATTTAAAGGCGTTGATTGCACTCTGACCTGTTTTTCTGCCGATTGCGATTTCAGCGCACATAAGAGCAAAGCCGAAGGTTACCGCAAGAATAAGATAAACAAGCAGGAATATACCACCGCCGTATTTAGCCGCAAGATAAGGGAAACGCCAGATGTTTCCAAGACCTACGGCAGAGCCTGCAGCCGCAAGGACAAAACCGATTTTGCCCGTAAAGCTGCTTCTTTTTTCAGTCATAGAAATACTCTCCTTGAAACAAGATTTGCTTTAGCTGTTTAAAACATTAGACATATATTATTGCATATCCGACACAATTTTACAAGCTTTATTTTTAAAATATATATTTAGTCAGCATTGCATATTCCTGAAAAATATGTTATTATATATTGATTATAATTATGGCGGTGAATTTTATGAAAGTTATTAAATCAATATTATTTTATTTCTGGCAGTTTACTTACGGTCTTGTGCAGAACCTTATCGGACTTTGTATGTTGGCTATCTACAAATCAAAAGGTGCAAAAAGCGAATGGTTCCACAATGCACTCATCACGTACATTGACAAAGAGAATTTCGGCGGCATTTCACTCGGTATGTTTATTTTTATTAATGCCAAAAGAACGGGTGACAGCCTCCACGATATCAAAATCCACGAATACGGTCACACCGTGCAGACAATGATTCTCGGCCCTCTCTGGCTGTTTGTAATCGGTTTGCCTTCAATCATCTGGTGCAGTCTCCCCGTATTTGTTAAAATGAGAAAAGAGAAAAACATCTCTTATTATTGGCTTTACTGCGAAGGCTGGTCAAACCTTTGCGGTCTTTGGGCAACAAAAGACAGATTCCTGACAGAAAACTACCTTGAAAAAGGCAGATACGGTAAACCCATCAACCCCAACAGAAACAAAAGAAAAGATATCAAGGGAAGGAAAAGAAATAAATGAGCGAAAAGAAATATCTGAAAACAAGTGAAACCCTCTCGTTTTCTTTTTCCGCTTTCGGAAGAAGCATGATTTACACGCTGATGTCAACTTTCCTGCTCATCTTCTATACGGATGCGATGGGTCTGCGCCCCGTTCACGCAGGCGCAATCATTGTTGCAGCAAGAATCTTTGACGCAGCAAACGACCCTATTATGGGTATTATTGCCGACAAAACAAAAACAAAATTCGGCAAACTTCGTCCCTATCTCCTTTTCTCACCATTTCTTATTATGATTTCAACTGCCGCACTGTTTTACGTTCCTGATTTCAGCTACGGCGGAAAACTCGCTTATTCGGCAGTTACATATATCCTCTGGGGCATCTGCTTCACAATTCAGGACGTTCCTTTCTGGGGATTGAGCGCAGTTGTTTCTCCCCTTGAAAACGAAAGAAACCGTTTCATTTCCACAGCAAGAATTTTCAGCACAATCGGCGGCATCGTTCCCACTCTCCTTGTTCCCGTTCTTCGCAACGGCATGGGTAACACAAAGGGATATTTCGTCAGCGGTCTTATCTTTGCAATTTTCGGCTCAATGGTTTCTCTTCTTGCTTTCTTTGGCACAAAAGAAAGAGTCGTTGAAGAAAAAGAAAAGGTTTCCGCAGGTGAAATTGTTTCCGCTTACGTTAAAAACAAGCCCCTTCTTCTTCTCATTGTTGCAAGTATCCTCGGCTCTGCAATGCTTATGGCACAGACCTCGGGCAGCTACCTCGCAACTTATCTTATCAAAAATTCGGGTGTTATTCCCAAGGGTACCGTTCAGACCGCAATGACTGTTGCAATCGGTGCAGGTATGATGATTGCCATGGTTCTTATGCCCGTTCTTCGCAAGAAGATGTCACTTAAGGCAATCTATATTTCGTCCGCACTTTTCGGTGCATTCGTTCACGTTATAATGTATTTTGTCGGCTATACGAACTTCTACGTTTTCCTTGCAATCCTTGCCGTTGCAGGCTTACCTCTCGGTATTTTCAACGTTATCACATACGCAATGGTTGCCGACAGCGTTGACTATCTCGAATGGAAAACAGGCAGACGTTCCGAAGGCATCTGCTTTGCTTCGCAGACCTTCATCAGCAAGCTCACTGCAGGTATCTCTACCCTCATCACAAGCTTTGTGCTCGAGGCAGTTCATTTCGTTCAGCCCATCAATGACGTTCCCGTTCTCGATCAGCCCGAACCCGTTTTCAAGGGAATGTTCTTCATGGTAACTCTTCTGCCTGCAATCAGCCTTGCACTGTGTGCAATTCCTATGTTCTTCAACGATTTCACAGGCAAGAAAAAAGAAGAAATTATCCGCAAACTCAATGAAACCAGGGAGGCTAAAAATGGATAACAATATCAGCTCCTTCAGCGAAAACGGTGAATTCGACGCTTTCTCTGCAGGCATTGAGCCCGGCGGACTGCGAAACACTACTCAAATCAAAGTTCTCATCACTTTCATTGCAGGCAGATTAAAGGAAGCAATCAGCTCCGAAATGCTTCTTGAAGCACTTCAGATGCACGGCCTTGCAAACTATTTCGAAGCAACTCAGGCTCTTGACGAGCTTCTTGATAACGGCAGTCTCGTTGAATCAGAGGGCAAACTTCATATCACTCCCAAGGGCACTCTTGCCGTTGCGGAGCTTTCCGACGACGTACCCCGTACAGTCAAGGAAACTGCACTTTCCGACGCAATTAACCTTCAGCTTATGGAAAAGCGTGAAGGCGAAAACACCGTTGAAATCGAGCCATGCTCAAACGGCTTCAACGTTACTTTCAATGTAATGCACAAGGGTAACGTTCTTATGTCACTTACAGTTTATGCCGCCGACCTCGAGCAGGCACAGCTTATCAAACACAACTTTCTCAAAGAGCCTTCCAGAGTATATTCAACGGTTATCACATCATTATTCATCTGAAAGAGGTAAAAATTATGCTTGAACAACTCAAACAGCAGGTTTACGAAGCAAACCTTAAGCTCGTTGAATATAATCTCGTTCTTTTCACCTGGGGCAACGTTTCGGCAATCGACCGTGAAAGCGGACTCGTTGTTATCAAACCTTCCGGCGTTGATTACGCAAAGCTCACCGCAGACGATATGGTTGTTATGAATCTTGACGGTGAAAAAGTTGAAGGCAAACTCAATCCCTCATCCGACACCCCCACCCATCTTGAGCTTTACCGCCGTTTCCCCGAGATTGGCGGCGTTGCTCACACTCACTCAACCTTTGCGGTTTCATTCGCTCAGGCAGCTTCGGATATTCCTGCATACGGCACAACGCACGCAGACTTTGCATTCGGAAGCATCCCATGCACAAGAGACCTCACCAAAGAAGAAATTGAGGGCGAATACGAGCTGAATACAGGCAAAGTTATCGCAGAGTGCTTCGAAACAAGAGGCATTGATTACAATGCCGTACCCGCAGTGCTTGTCCGCTCCCACGGACCTTTCACCTGGGGAAAAGACGGCTTTGATGCCGCAAAGAATTCCGCAATTCTTGAAGAAGTGGCAAAGATGGCGTATTTAAGCAAAACAATGGATGCCGAGCCTGCAAACGAACACATTCAACATAAACATTATTTCAGAAAGCACGGCGCAAACGCTTATTACGGTCAGAAATGATGGGGCAAATAAGCCTTGACACTTATGCGGTTTCATTATAAAATGAAAAAAATATTTCTCGGAAACAAAATTCAGATAAAGGTGATATTATGGCTAAATGTCCGAAATGCGGCGTAAAGCTTCATATATGGAATATCAAAGCGGAGTGCCCCAAGTGCGGTGTCAATATCGCAAACTATGATTGGGAAAACCGCCTTGAGCAGGACGCAATCGAAGCTGAAATCGCTTTTGCAAAGCTTCGCGAATCGCTCAACCGATTTAAATATTCATTCGTCGGTACAAAGCTCCGAATCGCAAGAATTCCCGTAAGCGTTCTTCCTCTTTTCTCATTCTTGCTTCCTCTCGGCACGCTTTCCGTTGCATTCCCGTTTTTCAGCAAGAATTTTACACTCAATGCCATCACTATTGTTATGGAAATCATCGGCGGTCTTGATATTTCGGGTGTTTTCAGCGGTATGAGTTCAACTATGGTAGGCGATTCGTTCAAAATGCTTGCCGCAACACTGATTCTCGTTGTGCTCAGCGTACTTTCACTTCTTGTAAGTCTTGCATTTTTGATGCTTAATTTCAAAAAATTCAACAGCAAAGGTCTTTTCGTAACTAACCTTGTTGCAAGCTGTATGATGCTTGCAAGCTCATTCACATTCGGAAAATTTTCCGAGCTTGTTGCAGAAGGCTCTCTCGCATCAGCCTGGCAGAGCTCTCCCTCCTGGGGTGTTTACGTTTCAGCAGCTCTTTTCCTTGCATCGGCAATCATCAACCTCTGCGTTTCTCTTCAGAAGGTTGAGCTTCCCGTAATCGAAGAAGAAAAAACTGAAGAAACCGAAGAAACAAAAGAAGAAGCCAACGTATAAAAAAATTAACGGGTATGCAGTCTGCATACCCGTTTTGCTTTATTCCGAAAGTTTTGTTCCCGGATAATAATGCATAAGAATCTCTTCGCAATCGCTTCCCTGACGAGCCATATAATCAGCACCGTACTGGCTCATTCCGACACCGTGGCCGTGGCCCTCGCTTATAACGGTAAACTCACCGTCAAATTCAATTTCAAAACTGCTGCTGTTAAGATTCAGCAGCTCTCTGATTTCGTTACCGCTGAAAGTTTTACCGCAGATGACCGTCTCTGCCACGTAGCCGTTATCCTTTTTAATTTTTTCTACCCATTCCGATGCATCTCCGCCGGCTGTTAACCCGAGTTTCTCGGCAAAATCCGATTGAGAAAAAATCTGCGTCTGAATAAAATCGGGTGAAAGTCTGTCACCTGCACTTGCCACGTTCTGAAGATATGGTATCTCTTTGCCCCACATACTCTCCGCAGAGCGAGTCTCTCCCGAAGAAATCGAATGATAAACCGCAAGTGCCGTTTCATCGCCGTAAATCAGCCTTTTTCCGAAAACTGCGTCAACGGCTTCGGAAATCTTCTTTTCGTTCTCTTCAAAATCCTCTCCCCAATTTTGAATTCTGCCTTGTCTGTTTACATAGCCCTGATGAGTCAGCGGGCTGTCAGTGATATACTCCTCTGATTTTTCGGTCATTCTTTTGGCATAGCTGTAGCTCGCAATCACCTGCGCTTTGAGTGCCTCGGGGTGATAATTTGCAGGCATCTCAGCTGCCACGCAACCGATTAGATATTCCCTCATTTCAATTTTTTGCATTCCGCCCGTTGACGATGACATAACTGTTATGTATTCCGTTTTGTTTTCTACACTGTAAGATATGACGGCTTGGTTCTCGCTTTGCGTTTTTTCTTTGGCTGACCCCATTGCTGCAAGCGGACACAGAGCCATCACAACCAAAAGCACGGCTGCAATAATCGCATATTTTTTCATACCTGACCTTCTCCTTAAATTACTTGACTTTTAATAATATATAGGTGTATAATAATTCTAATTATTTGATATAATGGAGATAGTATCACTCCCCGAAAGAGAGGTTAACATAATATGGCATATAACGAATCAAAACTCCCCGATTCAAGCATTAAAACTTTATGCGATGAAATTCGCAAATATAACAAAATCGACCCTGCTGATTTTGACCGTTTCAACGTCAAAAGAGGTCTGAGAAATTCAGATGGCACAGGTGTTATGGCAGGTATTTCAAGAGTCTGCTCTGTCGGCGGTTATCTTATTGATGACGGTGAAAGAATCCCCTGCGAAGGCCGACTTTTATTCAGAGGCTACGATATGAGCGATATCGTCAACAACGTAATCGCTGAAGACCGTTTCGGTTTCGAAGAGGTTGTATGGCTTCTTCTCTTCGGCTCACTGCCGACAAAAGATCAGCTCGATAATTTCTGCGATATGCTTTCATCCTGCAGAGAGCTTCCCGAGGATTTCATCGAAGATATGATTATGAAGGCACCCTCGCCCGACATCATGAACAAAATTTCCCGTTCAGTTCTCGCTCTTTATTCATATGATAACAATCCCGACGATACGTCTATCGAGAACGTTCTGCGTCAATGCATCAACCTGATTGCACAGATTCCCTCGATTATGGTTTATTCATATCAGGTTAAGCGCAGACATTATTATCACAAGAGCATGTATCTGCACCAGATCAAACCCGAACACAGAACTGCAGAAACAATTCTCCACTCCATCCGTGCAAACAAGACCTTCACAGATAAGGAAGCAAAGCTTCTCGATACTTGCCTTATGGTTCACGCAGAGCACGGCGGCGGTAACAACTCCACTTTCACAACAAGAGTTCTTACCTCAAGCGGCACAGATACATACGCTACAACCGCTGCAAGTATCGGTTCGCTCAAAGGCCCCAAGCACGGCGGCGCAAACATCAAGGTTTCGCAGATGCTCGATCACTTCCGTGAAGGTGTTTCAGACATCACAAACGAAGGTCAGGTTGCCGATTTCATCCGCAAAATCATCCGTAAGGAAGCAGGCGACGGTTCAGGTCTTATATACGGTATGGGTCACGCAGTTTACACCCTTTCCGACCCGAGAGCAAAGATTCTCCGTTCAAAGGCAGAGGATTTCGCAATGAACTCAAAGTTTGAAAATGAATTCATTCTTCTCAGCCTTATCGAAAAGCTTACTCCCGAAATCTTTGCAGAAGTCAAGGGCGTATCAAAAGCAATGTGTGCAAACGTTGACCTTTATTCAGGTCTCGTTTATAAAATGCTCGAAATCCCCGGCGACCTCTTCACACCTATTTTCACAGCTGCAAGAGTTGCAGGCTGGTCAGCTCACAGAATCGAAGAGCTTCTCACCGGCGGCAAAATCATCCGCCCCGCTTACAAAAACACAAATATTATTCATAGCTATACTCCCATCGGAGATCGCTGAAAGAGGTAATTCCAGACTATGAAAGACAAACTTCTGAATTCCGGTTTCGGTATCGGAAACATCGTTTTCATTGCCGCAATCATTGTTGCTCTGCCGTTGAGGATTTATCAGTACGTTGCAGGTATCCTTGAACCCGGAACAGGCTTTTATTTGACAAACGATTGGAGCATTTACGTACTTTACGCAGTTATCATATGCACAATCATCGCCTCGGTTACTATCGGATTAACCAAGAAAAAATCTCTTGATTTTTCATACAAGGCAGAAAAAAGTCCTCTTCTCGGTGCGTTTGCCGCACTTTCAGCCGCAGGTCTTATCATTGACGTTATTTCAAGCCTTCCTGCCCTTAACAGTGCAAACGGTTTTATTGCAAACAGTTCATCGTCGGGGCTGCCCTCTTACTATATTCTTCTTGCTCAGGTTGCGTTTGCCTTTATTTCGGCAATGTTCTTCGTAATCCTTGCAATCACTTCTTTTGCAGGCAAGACTTCAGGTGCCGATTACAGAATTCTTTCTCTTGCACCTGTTTTCTGGAGCATTTTAAGAATGGTTTCCCGTTTTATGAGAACAATCAGCTACGTTCGTGTTTCCGAGCTTCTTTTCGAAATGGTTATGCTGATGTTTATGATTATGTTCTTTATGGCATTTGCACAGTGCAACGCAAAGGTAAACGAAGCTGAATGCAAATGGAAGGTTGCCGCTTACGGTATCCCTGCCGCATTTATGGCTCTGCTTTGCTCTGCACCGAGAATCATTCTTCTTATCACGGGCAGTGCAGATCTCATTTATTCACAGTCATCGGTTGAATTTGCCGATTTCGGAATTGCACTTTTCATCATCGCCGTTGTTTTGACAAAGGTCATTACCAAAAGTGAAGAAACAGAAGTTGAAGAAATCGCAGAAGAAACTCAGAAAGTTTCCGAAGAAACAACCGTCAGCATCGAGGAGTAATCAATGTTTGTTCAAAATATGCTTCTTGCAGGCGAGCAGGTAATTATTCTTTATCTGATTGCCGCAGTCGGCTTTGTTGCGGATAAGGTGGGATTCTTCCCTGAAAAAACCGCAAAAAAATGTACCGACCTTCTTTTCTATATCGTAACCCCTGCGGTTATCATTGAGAGCTTTCTCAATCTTGAATATAACAAAGATACCATCAAAGGGCTTTTCCTTGCTCTCGGATGCGGTTTTGTTATTCACGGTCTTGCGGTTATTATTGCTCCGCTGATTTTCAGAAAAGCTCCTAAAGACAGATCCGCAATCTTCAAATACGCAAGTTGCTACGGAAACTGCGGTTATATGGGTCTGCCTCTTGCAAGTGCACTTTTCGGCACCGAAGGCGTTTTCTATTGCTCTGCAATTGTAATTGCTTTTCAGATTTTCAGCTTTACTCACGGCATCTACGTTATCACAAAGGATTCCGAAGAGAAGCAGAAATTCAACCTCAAAAAGCTCATTCTTAATCCCGGAATTATTTCCGTTGCAATCGGCATGCCGCTTTTCCTGCTCTCGGTTGACGCACCGAACGTTATAATGGCTCCGCTTGGCTACGTTGCAAGTCTCAACAGCCCCCTTGCGATGCTCATATTCGGCACGTATATTGCAAACACAAGTTTCAAATCAATTTTCAAAGAATGGCGTATAGCAGGCGTTGCCGTCATCAAGCTCATCGTTACACCGATTATCCTACTTCTTCTTTTTAAGCTTCTCGGAATCAGCGGTGTACTTCTCGGTGCGGTTATGGTGCCTGCAAGTGCACCGAGTGCAACCAACACCTCCCTTTTTGCCGCAAAATACGGCAGGGACACAGGTCTTGCTTCACAGACGGTTGCGGTTGTAAGCTTTATTTCAATTATTACGATGCCTATAATGATTGCCGTTTCACAAATGGCATAAAACGAGGTGGTCTTTACGGACATTAAAAGAATAATGGACTCCGTTTCACCACTCTGGGGTATTTGCAGTTACGGATGTGTTGAAAACAATCTTATCGGATGCAGAGCAATAAACCGTCTGCCCGAAAGACCCGAAAGCATCATTGTTGCATGTTTCCCATATCTTCTTCCCGAAGATAAATATATCAACTCAAACATTTCAAAATATGCTGTTGTAACCGATTATCACAACGTTGCATCGGCAAGACTTGAAAAAGCGTGCGAAGAGCTTAAAAAACTTTTCCCCGAAAACGCTTTCGTTCCCTTTGCCGATAATTCACCGATTCCCGAGGTCAGAGCTTCTCTTGCCGCAGGACTCGGAGTGCTCGGCAAAAATTCACTTCTCATAACAAAAAAATACGGCTCATACGTTTTTATCGGTGAAATCGTTACCGACCTTAAGCTTGATTCAAGCGACGTTAAAACTGTCAACTGCATCAGCTGTGGCAAATGCGTTTCAGCTTGTCCTGCAAAAGCAATTGCAGATAAAGGTATCAACACACAGAAATGTCTCTCTGCAATCACGCAAAAAAAAGGCAGTCTGACCAAAGAAGAAACAGAGCTTATGATAAACTGCGGCTGTGTATGGGGCTGCGATATCTGTCAGGATATCTGCCCAATGAACAAAAATGCCGCCGTGACACAAATCAAAGAATTCATTGCCGATCCCATACCCATGCTTTCAGATGAAACTCCGCTTGAAGGCAGAGCATATGAATGGAGAGGCAAAAAGGTAATCGAACGCAATCTTTCAATTTTAACTCAAGGAGAAACCAACCGATGAGTATAACCGCTTTTGATATGAATAATCCGCTTGAAAAGACTCTCGCTGCAATGCTTGTTTCGGGCAGGTTTCCTCACGCTGTTATCCTTGAAGGCGGCACTGCAACGCAAAGACTTTCTCTTGCAAAAAAAATTGCCGCCGCACTGGTTTGCTCCGATATAAAATCCAATGCTCCCTGCGGAATCTGTTCGCACTGCAAAAAGGCTTTTGCTGATTCACATCCCGATATTCCTTTCTTTACTGCGGAGGACAAGCCGAGAGCATTCAAGGTTGATTTCGTCAGAGAAATCAGAAACAACGCATATATCATCCCCAACGAGTCGGATAAAAAAGTGTTCATTCTCGAAAATGCTCACACAATGGGCAACGAGGGTCAGAATGCTATCCTCAAGATTCTTGAAGAGCCTCCGACATACGTTAATTTCATTATGCTCTGCTCATCCAAATCGGGTTTTCTTCCCACCGTGCTTTCAAGAGCAACCGTTTTCACAATCGGTGAAGCTAAAAACGACGATGACGCAGAGAACCGAGCTGCCGCAGTTGAAGCGGCAATCGCAATCGCAAAAGCTGTTGCATCGGTTGACGATTACGAAATCGTTAAAGCCGCGGCTGTTTTTGAAAAGGATGCGAAACTTCTTAAAATCACTCTTCCCGTTATTCAGGAAATCTTTGCATCTGCAATGCGTGAGAAATTCGGTGTTGCAGAATTGAGCGAAGAATTCGGTGCTCTGCCCGAAGAATTGGCAAGAAAGCTCAGCAGAAGAGCTTTGCCCGATCTCATCGAAGCCTGCGACAGCCTTATGGCATCGCTCAGAATGAACGCAAACCACAATCTGATGATTACAGCGCTTTGCACCACACTTCGCAAAGCTGTTTCAAAATAAATCAATGGAGGCAGTAAATTATGGCTACTGTTATTGGTGTCCGCTTCAAGGAAGTGGGCAAGGTATATTACTTCGACCCTGACGGTCTCACTTTGAAAAAAGGCGAAAAAGTTATCGTTGAAACCGTACGCGGTATTGAATGCGGTGAAGTTGCAATGGATAACCGTGAAATCAGCGATGAAGAAATCGTAAAGCCCCTCAAAAAGCTGATAAGAATCGCTACAGCTGAAGATATTGCAACCGTTACGGAAAACAAAAAGAAAGAAAAAGAAGCTTTTGAAATCTGCCAGAAGAAAATTGTGGCTCACGGTCTCGAAATGAAGCTCGTTGACGTTGAGTACACTTTCGACGGCGGCAAGATTCTTTTCTACTTCACTGCTGACGGCAGAGTTGACTTCAGAGACCTTGTTAAAGATCTTGCAGGTGTTTTCAGAACAAGAATCGAGCTTCGTCAGATTGGTGTTCGTGACGAATCCAAAATGCTCGGCGGTCTCGGTATTTGCGGCAGACCTTTCTGCTGCGGCAGTTTCCTCGGGGAATTCCAGCCCGTTTCAATCAAAATGGCAAAGGAGCAGGGCCTTTCACTCAACCCTGCAAAAATCAGCGGTGCTTGCGGCAGACTTATGTGCTGCCTCAAATATGAGCAGGTTGCTTACGAGCATCTTCTCAAAATCACACCCAAGCCCGGTGCAATTGTTGAAACCGCAGAGGGCGCAGGTACTGTTGCAGAGATGAGCCTTCTTACAGGTACTCTTAAAATAAAGCTTCATAACAATCCTGATGCTCCGCCCAAAGCCTTCCATCGCAAGGACGTTAAAATCGTTCGCGACTCCAGAATCAAGGTTGACAAATCAGAGCTCGAAGCATTAAAAGATATTGAGGGATAATAAATTCCTTAAAAAAGCACTTGCAATTTTAAAATATTGTGATACAATAAGTTTGAAATTATTATAAGGAGGATGACACCAATGGCATACATTATTGATGACAACTGCATCTCCTGCGGCGCTTGTGCAGCAGAATGCCCCGTTGAGGCACCCAAGGCTGAATAATTTATAATCGCCTTAAAAACAAACAAAACCCATTCCTTTTTCGGAGTGGGTTTTTTGTTTTATATATACATTTATAATATAAGCCTCGTCAGACTCGTCATTTATGAAATTTTTTATAATTTCGGTTTCAAATATTCTGTTTTCTTTTAGATTAATGCCCACACTAAAAAGAAAATTGAAAATATACTATCTTGAAAACAAGAAAGGAAATAAAAAAATGAACGATATGTATTATAACGACTATTATAATTCAGG
>JAGBUT010000268.1 GCA_017630695.1 Clostridia bacterium | reverse complement strand
TATCGTCTCTCGAGATACCGCATCCGTTATCGGTTATGCGGATATAGGTCACACCGCCGTTTTTAATTTCAACGGTAACAGTATCTGCACCTGCATCAATTGAGTTTTCAAGAAGCTCCTTGAGTACTGATGCAGGTCTTTCGACAACCTCACCTGCGGCAATAAGCTCTGAAAGTTGTTTTGAAAGCACGTTAATTTTAGGCATACGGCACCTCCTTCGGTTAATTTATTTTAAAAAGATATATTTGTCAGTTTTTTGCTTGTTTTGTCAAATCGTAAAGTACGCTCATCGCTTCAATGGGAGTGAGAGTATTCACGTCAAGATTTCGGAGCGTTTCAACGATAACGTCCGCAGCGGAACTACCGAACGAAATCTGCTCGGAATCATCATCCTTTGCAACGGTGACAACTCTTGTAACGCCCTCTGTTTCAAGCTCATGAAGAACAACCTTTGCTCTTTCAACAACACTGTTGGGCACTCCTGCAAGTTTCGCAACCTCAATACCGTAGCTGCCGTCTGCACAGCCTGAAACGATTCTGCGAAGGAACGTGATGTTATCTCCCCTCTTTTTGACGGCAATGTTGTAATTCTTGACACCGTCAACACTCTGTTCAAGCTCGGTAAGCTCATGATAGTGCGTTGCAAAGAGAGTTTTTGCACCGAGTCTTCGTTTGTCAGCGGCATATTCAAGCACTGCTCTTGCGATACTCATACCGTCGAAGGTTGAAGTGCCTCTGCCGATTTCGTCAAAAATAATAAGGCTCTTTGCGGTTGCGTTTTTTAGAATATCGGCAACCTCGTTCATCTCAACCATAAAGGTTGACGAACCTGATGCAAGATCGTCACTTGCACCGATTCGGGTATAAATACCGTCAACCACACAAAGCTCTGCCGATGAAGCAGGAACAAAGCTGCCCGCCTGCGCCATAAGTGAAATAAGAGCAACCTGACGCATATAGGTTGATTTACCTGCCATATTCGGACCAGTGATGATTGCGCAACGGTTATCCGCACAATCAAGCCTTGTATCGTTGGGTACAAAGGGATTATCGAGCATCTTTTCAACAACGGGATGTCTGCCGTCGGTGATATCAATCATTGTACCTGCGTTCATAACGGGGCAACAATAGTTATTTTCAGCCGCTACCTTTGCAAACGAAACAAGAACGTCAACCGCTGCAACGCAAGAAGCGGTTTTCTGAATTGCATAAAGATGCTCCGCAGTCTTTTTACGGACAGAATCAAAAATCTCATATTCAAGACGAACGATTCTTTCCTGCGCACCGAGCACTTTTGATTCGAGCTCTTTAAGCTCCTGAGTTATGTATCTCTCGCAGTTTGCAAGAGTCTGTTTTCTGATGTATTCTTCGGGTACAAGCTCCTTGTATGAGTTTGAAACCTCGATATAGTAACCGAACACACGGTTGTAGCCGATTTTGAGCTTCTTGATACCCGTTTTTTCTTGTTCGCGAAGCTGGATATCAGCGATATATCCCTTACCGTTGTTAACAATATCGCGAAGGGAATCAAGCTCCTCGTTGAATCCGTCTTTAATCATGCCGCCTTCACGCACGGAGAAAGGAGGCTCATCGCAGATTGAATTTTCAATCATTTCTACGATTTCATCGAGAGAATATATTTCCTCGCAAAGTTCACCGAGCATCGCACTCTTGCAGGAAGCAAGATATTCTTTGATGACAGGCATACGGACAAGAGTTGCCGAAAGTGCTTTAAGCTCCCTTGCGTTTGCGGTGGAATAAGCAATTCTTGTTATCAATCGTTCCATATCCTGACAGCCCGTCAGAGATGAAACAAGATCGTCACGAAGGTTCGGATTCTCATAAAGCTCCGAAACCGCGTTATGGCGTTTTGTTATTCCTGCAATACCGACGAGAGGCTGTTCAAGCCACGAGCGAAGCATACGCTTACCCATTGAGGTTTTAGTTTTATCAAGCACCCAAAGGAGCGAACCTCTTTTTTCTCTGTTGCGCATCGTTTCGGTAATCTCAAGGTTACGCATTGCCGCAACGTCAAGACGCATAAAACTGCTGACACCGTAAAAATCAATGCTCTTGATATTTTCAAGCTCTGTTTTCTGAACGCTTCTGAGATAATCCATAACGGCACCGAGAACTGATACTGCCGCAGGCTCGTTTTCAAGACCAAGGTCAGAAAGTGACGCAACAGAACAATGTTTCATCAGCATTGCGGAAGCTTTTGAAAGGTCAAAGCATTCTTCATCAAGCAGGTCGCAGGACGAATGAAGTCTTGATTTGACAAAATCCGTTACCTGAGTGAGCTTGAGCACTTGAGGGCTTATAATCAATTCGCTGGGCATAAATCTGCCGAGTTCGTTGATTATTTTGCGCTGTGAATTTTTGCTTTCAAATGCAGTAATGTGAATACTGCCCGTGGAGATATCAGCAAAGCAAAGACCGATTGTATCCTTTGAAGCGAAAATACCTGCAAGGAAATTGTTTCTGCTCTCATCAAGCATCGTGCTTTCGATAACCGTGCCGGGAGTGAGAACTCTTGTAACGTCTCTCTTAACAAGTCCCTTTGCGGTTGAAGGATCTTCAAGCTGTTCGCAGATTGCAACCTTGTAGCCTTTTGCGACAAGACGGGCAATATAAGAATCAGCACTGTGGAAAGGAACACCGCACATAGGTGCTCTTTCTTCCTGACCGCAATCCCTGCCTGTGAGAACAAGCTCAAGCTCTGCAGAAACAAGCTTTGCATCGTCAAAGAACATCTCGTAGAAATCACCCAGGCGGAACATAAGAATTGTGTCAGGGTAATTCTTCTTGATTTCAAAATACTGTTTCATCATCGGGGTAAGCTCTGCCATTTAAGTCTACCGTACCTTTCAAAAAATCCCGCAATGGGTACGGGAATGAAATTCACTCCCGTACCGAATCGGTTAAAATCAGTGGCAACCGCCGCAAGATGAGCATTCGCCGCCGCACTCATGCTTTTCCTGCTGGGGTTCGCATGTAGCGGGGTCTTCACCCTGAAGGCAAAGAGCGAAAATGCCGTTGATGTAGTTCATGAGGTTATCGATTTCGCCTCTTGCTGCCTGATATGCTGCCATATGGGGGTTAGCCATAATCTTTGTGTAGATTTCGCCAAACTCCTTATCATATGCTTCAAGCTTCTGCTCATTCTTGTCTTCCTTCTGAGCTTCGTGCTGGAATGACATCTGAATAAGCTGAATTCTTGCGAGGAGCTCGTTGAGCTCTGTGTCCTCTTCGCTTGCCTTCTGTGCTTCAACGAAAGCTGTGTAGCGTTCATCCTGCTGAAGGAGTGCGCCGAGTTCTCTTGCTTTTGCAATTACGTCCATTTTTGTTTCTCCTAACTGAAAAAATATTTTGATAAATTACGGGTTAGCGTAAATTATAACCAAGTTGATTATTCACAAAGTTCGCCCCTGAGAATCCAGGTAAGCGATTCCGTTACCTTAACCTCCCTGAACGAACCGATAACCGATTTGTCTGCAGGGAATTCAATGATAATGTTGCCCTCTGTTCTGCCTTCAATCAGACCGCCCTTGCTGATGCTTTCGCACAGCACCTTATAAGTCTTGCCGACCATTGAAGCAGTTCTTTCTGCGGCAATCTTTTCTTGGGCATCAAGTAATTCTTTGAACCACTTGCCCTTTTCTTCTCTTGAAACGGGGTCTGACATTGTTGCAGCCTTTGTTCCCTCTCTCGATGAGAAGATGAAGGTGAACATTGATGTGAAGTTCGCCTCCTGAACAAGTGTTACGGTTTCGCAGAATTCCTCATAGGTTTCGCCGGGAAAACCAACGATAACGTCACTCGTTACTGAAAGGTCAGGCATCAGTGAATATGCATATTCAAGAAGCCCAAGATACTTTTCTCTCGTGTATCTTCTGTTCATTGCGTCAAGCACTCTGTTACTACCGCTTTGGAAAGGCAGATGCAGATGCTTTGCAACCTTTTTGCACTCAGCCATTGTTTCAAGTAATTCGTGAGTACAATCCTTCGGATGCGAGGTCATAAAGCGGATTATAAAATCACCCTCGATTGCGTTAAGCTCACGCAGAAGCTGTGAGAAATTGCAACCGTAATCGGGATATTTACCGTAGGAATTAACGTTCTGACCGAGCAAGGTGATTTCTTTATAGCCGTTTGCCACAAGTTCCTTTGCCTCGGCAATGATGATTTCGGGGTCACGGCTTCGCTCTCTGCCTCTTACGTAAGGAACGATACAGTAGGTGCAGAAATTATTGCAGCCGTACATAATCGGAATCCATGCTTTAAAATCACTGTCACGGTGAAGCGGCATATCTTCAACGATAACACCGTCAACGTCGGGAAGCTCATAGATTTTTTTGCCTGCACTCAAGCTTCTATAAAGAAACTCGGGAAGTTTATGAATAACGTGAGTACCGAAAACAATATCAACAAACGGATAGCTTGTCCTGATTTTTTTCGCTATCCTCTCCTGCTGCATCATACAGCCGCAAAGAAGAATCTTCATATCCTTTTTTGCTGCTTTAATATTTTTCAGCGCACCTACGTTGCCGAACACTCTGTCCTCTGCGTGTTCACGGATTGCACAAGTGTTATAAAGCACAAGATCAGCCTCTTCAACAGAATCAGTCATCACGTATCCGATCTGCTCAAGCATACCCTTAAGCCTCTCACCGTCAGCAACGTTACCCTGACAGCCGTAAGTATGAACAAAAGCTTTCGGTGAGGACTCAAAACGCTGACGGACAATCTCGGATGCGAGAGCCGTAAACTCTTTTTGTCTCTTAAGCTCCTCGTCGCTTACGCTGATTTTAAGTTTATCAGAATTAACAGACAAAGCCGTATTCCTCCACTATATATTTAATATTTATATATTATATAATAAAGCGCCGCATTATTCAAGAGCAAATTGAATAATACAGCGCTGATTTTTTAAAAATTTTTAGGTTTTTCAGAAATTATTCATCAAAAAGAGACTCGGCAAGTTCAAACAGCTCTTCCTGACGTTTTTCCGTTTCATATCCGCTTGCAACGTAACCGTCTCCGCCATCGGAAATAATGATACTTCCCTCTTTAACGTCACCTTTGATTTTGGAAAGTTCGATATAAAAAGCGTTGCCGAAATCATCAAGGCAAACGGCAAACCCGTTTACTATTCTGTCAATGCTAAGAAACAAATTTCTCACCTCACTGATTCTCATACGAAACCGTCAGATTCTCACCGTCGGATTCGATAACAATATCACCGCAGATATCCGTTCTGTAGATTTTATCTGTCTGCTTCTGCATTCTCTTGACTGCATTATCGTGCGGATGACCGTATTTATTATCAGCACCGACAGAAATGATGCAGATATCAGGCGTAACAGCATTAAGGAAATTCTTGCTCGAAGAAGTACCCGAGCCGTGATGACCCGTTTTGAGAACGTCGCAATCAACGTTTCCGCCGTTTTCTAGAATTTCATTTTCCTCTTCGGTCTCGGCATCGCCCGTGAAGAGAAACGAATTCTCACCGAAATCAAGGCGCATAACAACGGACATATTGTTGATATCCTCTGCGTCGTTGGTTACGGGGCCGAGAATTTCAAAATCAGCTGTGCCGAGCACATATTTTGCGCCGACCTTTGCTTCAATCACCTTCGCCCCCGAACCCTGAACAGCTTTGAGGAACTCTTTATAAGTGCTGTTGGTGGGCGTCTGCTCTTTTGTCAGACGGGGCATAATGATATTCTCCGCCTCAAACTCCTCAAGCACTTCGGCAAGACCGCCGATATGATCGGAATGCTGATGCGAAGCAACTACGTATTCAAGTTTTTCGACACCGATTTTTTTGAGATAGTTGATAATCTCATTCTCGTATCCGTTTTCACTTGCATCAATAAGCATAAATTTGCCGTCACATTCAACAAGTTCACAGTCACCCTGACCGACGTCGATATAATGCACCTTGCAATAACTTACGGAAGATGCATCACCACCGTTCGGAGTTGCAGCAGGTGTTTCTCCCTGTGAACCGAACACAAAACCGACAATAACAACAATCGCAACCACCGCCAGAACAAGGCCGTAATATATAACCTTGCCTTTCGTTGATTTAATATTCTTGCCAGTTTTACTTACGGCCTCTGCTATTTCTATTGCTTGTTTTCTTTTCATCTTTTTTACCTCTGTTGCCGCTTACTCGGTTGTTTTTTGCATAAGGAGCTGCAGGTTTGAACGCAGGTCTGACAAGACATTTATCGGAGTTGCCGATAAGATCGCTTCTGCCAGCCTTCTTCAAAGCCTCAATAACAAGCTCTTTCTTTCTCGGATCAAAATACTGAAGCAAGGCTCTCTGCAAAGCCTTTTCGTGAGGATCTTTTGCAACGTAAACTTCTTTCATTGTGTAAGGGTCAAGACCTGTATAGAACATACAGGTTGACACCGTGCCCGGAGTCGGATAAAAATCCTGCACCTGCTCGGGTCGGATACCTATTTTCTTCAGGAACAGCGCAAGTTCAACCGCATCCTTGAGTGTACTGCCCGGATGTGACGACATAAGATAAGGCACCAGATACTGCTCCTTACCCTCTTTCTTGCTGAAACCGAAATATTTCTTTGAAAATTCAACGTATGCTTCGATATGCGGTTTGCCCATTTTATCAAGCACAGCCGCAGAACAATGCTCGGGAGCAACCTTGAGCTGACCGCTGACGTGGTGGGCAACAAGCTCTCTGAAAAAGCTGTCATCCTTATCTGCCAACATATAGTCGTAACGTATACCCGAACGCACGAAAACCTTTTTAATTTTCGGAAGGGCGCGTACGGTACGAAGAATATCAAGATACTCCGAATGGTCGGATTTAAGATTCGGACAAGGTGTGGGAGCAAGACATTTCTTGCCCTTACAAAGTCCCCTTTTCTCTTGTCCTGCACAAGACGGATGTCTGAAATTTGCAGTAGGACCGCCGATATCGTGAATATAGCCCTTGAAATCAGGTAATTCGGTAAGAAGCTTCGCCTCGGCTACAACAGATTCCTTGCTTCGGGTAGTGATATATCTGCCCTGATGGAAAGCAAGCGAGCAGAAATTACAAGCACCGAAACAGCCTCTGTTATGCGAGACAGAAAAACGAACTTCCTCTATGCCGGGGATTCCGCCATCCTTTTCATACATCGGGTGATAAGTCCTCATATAGGGCAAAGCATAAACGTCGTCAAGTTCCTCCTGCGACAGAGGAATTGCAGGCTGATTCTGAACAAGCATTCTGTTTCCGTGACGCTGTTTTACAGCCTTGCCTCGGAAGAAGTCCTGCTCATCCTGCTGAATTCTGCAGGAAACAGCATATTCTTTTTTTGATGCACAGACATTTTCATATGAAGGACATTCCGCACCGATATAAGGAGTTTCACGCACGTCAACGCTGTAGCAAGTACCTCTGATGTCACGGATTTCGGAAACGGGCACACCATCGTTGAGAAGCTGTGCAATTTCCACCATTGATCGTTCACCCATACCGAACGAAAGCAGGTCTGCCTGCGAATCAAAAAGGATTGAACGTCGGATTTTATCATCCCAATAATCGTAATGAGCAAATCTGCGCAGTGATGCTTCAAGACCGCCGATAACAATGGGAATATCACCGTAAATTTCTCTAATTTTGTTGCAATAAACAATAACTGCTCTGTCAGGTCTGAAGCCTGCTTTTCCGCCCGGACTGTAGGCATCGTCACTGCGTTTTTTCTTTGCGGCAGTATAATGAGCAACCATCGAATCGATGTTACCGCTGCTGACAAGGAAGCCCAGTCTCGGTCTGCCGAAACGCTTGAAATCCTTATCAGAATGCCAGTCGGGTTGAGCGAGAACAGCAACCCTGAAGCCTTTGCTTTCAAGCACTCTCGTGATTATAGACGCACCGAAAGAAGGATGGTCAACGTAAGCATCACCGCTGACGTAAACGAAATCGGCGCACTCCCATCCTCTGGCAGTCATTTCTTCTTTTGTAACGGGCAAAAATCCGTTCATAGTAACCTCACAAGCAAAAGGCGGTTAATTAAAAATCAACCGCCGTTTATCATAACTTTTTATAATTTCAGAAGTCCTCTTCGCCATCCTCATCCATATAAACGAAATCAATATCGTCATCGGAAGAGTCTGAATCTTCGTCATAGAAATCACCGTCGTCAACTACATCAAAGCCATCGTCATCAACGTCGAAATCATCATCTTCAAACACGTCATCGATATCAGGTGCCGCACCCTGAGCGAGAGCCTGCATCTCATACCACTGCTGCATAGAAATAAGAACAGCTCTCGGTTTTGCACCCTCGGGAGGACCGACAATTCCTTTTTCCTGAAGCTGATCCATAACTCGGGAAGCTCTTGCATAGCCGAGCTTGAGTTTCTTCTGAAGCATTGTTGTTGAAGCCGCACCTGCAGTAACAACAACCTCGATTGCCTCCTCAAGAGCAGGATCCCAATCGCCCTCATCGCTGTCATCAACAGATTTTTTCTTTGCATTTTCCGCTTCTGCGGTTTTATTTTCAATTTCTCTGATTGTTTCTTCGTTATATGTTGTTGTTGTCTGCGATTTGATATGTGCAACAACGTTTGCAACTTCTTCATCTGAGATGTAGCAACCCTGAACTCGGTTTGCCTTTGTTGAACCTATCGGACAGAAGAGCATATCACCGTTACCGAGAAGTTTTTCAGCACCGATTGTGTCGATGATAACTCTTGAATCGGTTGATGATGAAACCGAAAGTGCAATACGGCTGGGAATATTCGCCTTGATAAGGCCCGTGATAACGTCAACGGAGGGTCTCTGGGTTGCAATAACAAGATGGATACCTGCAGCTCTTGCCTTCTGTGCAAGACGAATGATGGAATCCTCAACCTCTTTGGGCGAAACCATCATAAGGTCAGCAAGTTCGTCGATGAAAATAACAATCTGCGGCATCTTTTTGAATTCGGGTTTGGATTCGCACATATTGTTATATGCCTTAATATCTCTCACACCGTATTCGGCAAAAAGCGAATATCTCTTATCCATTTCAGCTGCGGCCCAGCTGAGTGCACCTGCAGCTTTTCTGGGATTGGAAACAACGGGCACTTCAAGATGAGCAATGCCGTTATACATTGAAAATTCAACCATTTTGGGGTCAATCATAACAAGCTTGACCTCATCGGGAGTTGCGTTATAAAGAATGCTGACAATCATTGCATTAAGGCAAACCGATTTACCTGAACCGGTTGTACCCGCAACAAGAAGGTGGGGCATTTTGGCAAGGTCGGCACAGATAACTTCACCCGTGATGTTCATACCGAGTGCAACGTTCAGCTTGCTTGCGGAGCTCTTGAACTGATAACTGTCAATAGCTTCGCGCATTGATACCATTGTTTTTGTGCTGTTGGGAATTTCAATACCGATTGTTGATTTACCGGGAACGGGTTCAATGCGGACACTTGATGCCGCAAGTCTGAGGGCAATATCATCGGCAAGATTTTTAATCTTATGAATTCTGACACCTTCGTCGAGAAGAATCTCATATCTCGTAACCGAAGGACCTCTCGTAATTTCCGTAACCTGAGCCTTGATTTTGAAGCTCTCGAGAGTTGTAATCAGTTTATTTGAGAAGAACTGGCTTTCAGCTTCAAAATCTGCAGCACCTGAAGATTTGACAAGTTTAAGGCAATCAAGCGGAGGCATAACGTACTGCACAGCCTCTTTATCAGCTTCAGGGAAAGCTCTTTCGGTCTCTGCAGGGTTACCCTCAGGCATTGCAGGTGTTTTAGGTCTGCGTTTTCTTTCCTTCACAGCCTTTTCAACAGTTTCCTCAACAACGGTTGTTTCAGTACTGTCT
>JAGBUT010000267.1 GCA_017630695.1 Clostridia bacterium | reverse complement strand
TGCTTAAAAACCCGATGTATATTATAATCATATCAAAAAGAAACGGAGGTGAGCCGAATGAATGAGAAATTACCCGTACTTCGCAAAAAGTCTATGAGTCTGCCGTTGACACCCGGTGTTTATCTGATGAAAAACAAAAAGGGTGAGATTATCTACGTCGGCAAGGCCAAAGCTCTGAAAAACAGAGTCAGCACCTATTTCGGCTCACAGAATAACCACACCGCAAAAGTGCGTAAAATGGTTGAGAACGTTGAAGATTTTGACTATATCCTTTGCGACAGCGAGTTTGAAGCGCTTGTGCTCGAGTGCTCACTGATCAAACAGCACAATCCTAAATATAATATTCTTCTCAAGGACGACAAAGGATATCATTATATAAAAGTTACCGACAACGGCTGGAAAAATATTCTTGCCGTCAAGCAAAGACTTGATGACGGTGCGGAATATATCGGGCCTTATACGGGGTCTTACGGTATAACGAATGCAGTTGAATCGGCAAAAAAGATTTTTCGTTTGCCGCAGTGCTCCAAAGTTTTTCCGAGGGATTACAAAAAGAGCAGGCCGTGTCTGAATTTTTATATTGGTCAGTGCTCTGCACCTTGTGCAGGTAAGACTGATAAGGAAACACACAACGAAGCTATCCGTCAGGCACTGGATTTTATTGTCAACGGCTCGGGCTCGGTTATAGAAGAACTGACGGCAAAAATGGAAGAGGCGGCTGAAAATCTTGAATTTGAAAAAGCCGCAAAGCTCCGTGACAAAATAAACGCAATCAAAAAAGTTACAGAGAAGCAGAAGGTTGTTGCCGCATCGGTTGAAGAGCAGGATGTTTTTGCGCTCGTTTGCTCGGGTGGCGACGAAAATCCGAAAGCGTGTCTTTCTGTTTTGCGTTTCAAGGATGCTCGTCTTTATGACAGCGAGCATTTCATTATTGATATGCCCGAAAATCTTCCCGAAGCAAGACACGAGCTTATCAGAAGCTATTATTCGATGCGTGATTTTGTGCCGAAAAGGGTATCGGTTGACGGTGAGGTTGATGGCAACGAGGTGCTTTCCGAGTGGCTTTCGTCGTTGGCAGGCAGAAAGGTGACTATTGCCGTGCCGCAAAGGGGCGAACAGCATTCGCTGGTAGAAATGTGCCGTTCAAACGCCGCACAGAAACTTGCTCTCTATCTCGGCAAAACGGGCAAAACAACAGCGGCTCTTGACGAGCTGGGAAGTCTGCTTGGCCTGAAATCACCGCCCGAATACATCGAATCATATGATATTTCACATACCGCAGGAAGCGAAAACGTTGCAGGTATGGTTGTTTTTAAAGGCGGTCATCCCTATAAAAAGGCTTACAGACGTTTTGCCGTAAAAGGTTTTTCGGGACAGGATGACTATGCTTCAATGGCAGAGGTGCTTGAGAGAAGATTTCTGCGTTATTTTGAAGAAAAAGATAGTGGTGAAGGTTTTGGCAGATTACCCGACCTTATTCTGCTTGACGGCGGCAAAGGTCAGGTCAATGCCGTTTTGCCGGTGCTTGAAAAATACGGTCTCGACATTCCGTTGTTCGGTATGGTCAAAGATTCGCACCACAGAACGAGAGCTATCGCACGTTCGGGCGACGAGCTTTCGCTGACATCAAAAAGGGCGGCATTCACGCTTGTTTCGACAATTCAGGAAGAGGTGCACCGTTATTCGGTTGAATATCATCGCAATCGCAGAAAGAAATCTGCTGTTTCAACAACACTCACTTCTATCGAAGGAATAGGTGAATCGAGAGGCAAAGCGTTGCTGAAGCATTTCAAAACAATGAAGGCAATCGGTGAAGCAAGTGTTGAAGAAATCGCTTCCGTTAAAGGAATGAACAAAAAAACTGCGCAGGCGGTTTTTGATGCGTTTCACGGAAAAAATAATACCGACGAATAGGGAATAATCAAAAAAATCAAGTTTATAGGTAAATTAACTTGACATTTTGTGCTTTTTAATGCGATAATAAATTGATTAATAGGGTTTTATACAACACTTAACTGCTCCGTCAATGACGGACGGGAGGAAAAATATGAGAGTAATCACCGGCTCGGCAAGAGGAATGGTTCTCAGAACTCTTGAGGGCGATAATGTCAGACCGACCACTGATAAGGTCAAAGAAGCGGTTTTCAGTGCCATTCAGTTTGAAGTTGAAGGCAGAAGAGTGCTTGATCTTTTTGCTGGCTCGGGTCAGCTCGGAATTGAGGCGCTCAGCCGCGATGCCGAAAGCTGTGTTTTTGTTGATGCGGATAAAAATGCAATCAGAATCGTAAAAGAAAATCTTGAAAAAACAAAACTCATTAATAAGGCAACCGTTTTGCAGGCAGATTCGCTTGCTTTCATCGGAATGACTGATAAAGTTTTTGACCTTGCTTTCCTTGACCCTCCGTTTGCAACGGGTATGCTTCAGAAGGCGCTCGCAAAGGTTGAACCGAGAATTGCCGAGGGCGGTCTTGTAATCTGTGAGCATCCCTTCAAAGAAGAAATGCCCGAGATTCAGGGCGGTCTCGTAAAGCAGAGAGAATATAAATACAGCAAAACGGCAGTTACCGTTTACCGAAAGGGATGATTGTTTTATGAAAATAGCGGTTTGTCCCGGTAGCTTTGACCCTGTTACCATCGGTCACATTGATATTATCCGAAGAGCTGCGAAGCTTTTTGATAAGGTCGTTGTTGTTGTTATGTTCAACTATCATAAGCCGACAAGCTATTTTACGGCGGATGAAAGAGTTGAGCTTATCAAACGATGCACAACGGATATCGATAACGTTGAGGTTGACACCAACAGCGGACTTCTTGCCGATTACGTTGCCAAGAAGGGTGCGTGTGCGGTTGTCAAGGGATTGAGAGCTGTTTCGGACTTTGAATATGAATTTCAGCAGGCGTTGACAAACAAAAAACTGAATCCCGAAATGGAAACGGTTTTTGTTGCGGCGGATGCAGAGAATATGTACTTATCGTCAAGCGTAGTCAAGCAGGTTTGCGAGTTTGGCGGAGATATAAGCGAATTTGTTCCCGCAGAGGTTTGCGAAGATATTATTAAGCGAATTAAAGAAAGGAAATATTGATTATGAGCATTGAACTTTTACTCGATCAGATTGAAGATATAGTTGAGGCAGGCTCCAAAGTGCCTTTCAGCAGCAAGGTTGGTGTTGACGCAGAGGCTATCAAAAAGGCGATTGAAGACATCAGACTCAATCTCCCCGGAGAACTTGCACAGGCAAGAACAATTATTGCCGACAGAAACAACATTCTCGTAAAAGCAAAGAACGAGGCTGTTGCCGCTGTTACAAGTGCTCAGGAAAAGTCCAGAGCTCTTATTTCAACAGCAGAAGATAAGGTAAGAGAACTTGTTCTCAAAACAGAGGGCTACTCCAAGGGCAAGGTTGAAGATGCTGAAAATCAGGCAAGAAGAATCGTTGAAGCAGCAAACGAGGATGCTAAGGCAATCAGACAGAGTGCTCAGGTTGAAGCTAATGCAATGGTTGAAAATACCGAAATCGTTATTCAGAGCAAGGCTGCAGCTGAAACCTATATCAAAAATGCTCAGGAAGAAGCCCATGCAACTCTTGAAGGCGCAAAGGCTCAGGCTGAAAACATCATCAACGCCGCAAACGAGCAGGCTCAGAGAACAACCGAAGAAGCTCGCCGCTGTGCTGATGAAGCTATCGATAAGGCTAACAAGTGGTCTGCAGAAATCAGAGTTGCCGCAGGTGATTTCATTGAGGAAATTATGGCAACTGCAAACAACGCAATTGCAAGCAGCCTGGCCGAAATTCAGGGTGCAAGAGCAAGCATCAAGAGCGTTACCGGCAAAATCGATACTCCCGAAGAATAAAAAAATAACCGGCTTGTACTCAAGGTACAGGCCGGTTTTTTAATCGTCTGTTTCTTCATCAAATTCGTCGCCGAAATAAGAGTTCTGAATAACGTCAAGTATTTCGCTTTTGCGAAGGCTCTTTCTGTAATAATCAATTACAAGGCATTCTTCTTTGGAAAGAATGCAGAGACGGGATTCCTCATCGTCAGAGCCAAGCTCGGCAAATCTTGAAACGCTTTTGTTCTCGTTGGCTGAGAAAATGGAAACAATGCTGTCTGCGGATATTCCGTAAAGTGAAGCGATTTTTATTATGTTTGAAATCTCGGGGATTCTGCCGAGCTCGTATTTGGTATACGTTGTGCGGTCAATTCCGAGATAATCTGCAACCATTGTTTGCGAATAGCCGTGTTCTTTGCGAAGCTCTTTGAGCACGTTGCCGAAGAGCTGCGGATTGCTTTTATCAAAATTGATATTCATTGAATTCACCTCCGTGAAGATGCGGTTGAAGGTTGTTTACCGTTTAATTATAAACGAAATCTCAAAAAAATCCATATTATTTTATCAAAAATTTCAATTTTTCTATAAAAAGAATAGGAATTGCGGTAAAAACTGCTGAAAATGTGCTTTTGGAATAAATCGCTTGACAAAATAAATATATTCTGTTAAAATTAAAGACCGCTGCGGTAAGCGCAGCAGGATTAAATATTTTTATCCTTGCCACGGATGCACCGTGGCCAAAGACCAGAAGGAGGTGCTTTAAGAATGTCAGCAAACATCAGCTATGAGACAGTGTTGGTTTTTTCAGTTGCCAACGGTGAAGAAGCTGCTCAGCCTCTTGTTGAGAAATTCAAGGCTATGATCGAAGCTAACGGCACTCTTGAGAGCGTTGAGGAATGGGGTAAGCGCAAGCTTGCATACCTCATCGACGACGAAGCAGAGGGTTACTACGTTCTCTTCAATTATCAGGCTGTTCCCGAATTTCCCGCAGAGCTTGACCGTGTTGTGAAGATCACAGACGGCGTGCTTCGCTCACTCATCATCAAAAAGTAAGGAGGTCGCAAAATGTTAAATAATGCCGTTATTATGGGCAGACTTGTTGCCGACCCCGAGCTGCGCACAACAGGAAACGGAATTTCCGTAACATCGTTCACAGTAGCCGTTGACAGACGTTTTGTCCGTCAGGGCGAAGAGCGTCAGGCAGATTTCATTGACATCATTGCTTGGAGACAGACTGCTGAATTTGTCAGCAAGTATTTCCGCAAGGGTTCAATGATCGCTGTTCAGGGCTCAATCCAGACCAGAATGTATGAGGATAAAAACGGTAACAAGCGTAAGGCTGTTGAAATCGTTGCCGACAATGCAAGCTTCTGCGGTTCAAAGGCAGAAAGCGGCACAGGCGGTTACGGCAGAAACGACAGTTTTGCTCCTGCTCAGCCTGCTCCCTCATATTCAACTGCAGACGAAGGCGATTTCAAAGAAATTCCCGAGGACGATCTCCCCTTCTG
>JAGBUT010000266.1 GCA_017630695.1 Clostridia bacterium | reverse complement strand
CTCGTTTCTGATGCCCGACTTCCATTCAACGTAGTCGTAGAGGTCACCGTTAAGAGCAGTGCCGCAATATCTCTGGATACTGTTGAGCGAACCGCACATTGTGAGCGCAAAGATAACCCAGATGAGGTTGAGAATAAAATGGTCCTCGCCGAAAGGCTTGTAACCGATTGCCCACATAATGAAATAGCATATGCCGCAGAAAATATAGCTGCCTGCCGCAAGGTTTCTCAGACCGAATTTTCTGGTGAGCTTCGGTGCGAGAGGCAGAACGAAATAGCTCGGCAGACCCGTGAAAAGACCTGCAATCGTTCCGTAGGAAAGTCTGCCCATACAGTTGAGCCAGAAGAAATCTTCAACCATTGTGCCCGTGCCCTTACCGACACCGAAAAAGTTCTTGATAAGAAGAACCCACATCGGACGGCAGGTGCCGATGGATTTGACGGTCTGGATAAGACCCATCTCGTTCATTTCTTTTCTTGTTGAAAGAGGCATTCTTTCTTTGAGCGAGAAGAAACCGTAAGTTCTAAAGATAATAACGCAGATTGTAAACGCTATTGCGCCGCCCGTATAAACGCTTCTCGATCCGACACCGAGAATCTGCGGCAAGAAGTCAACAACAACACCCGAAAACAGCGACGGTATCCACACACCGACGAGGTCCGCATAAGCATCCGTTGCGATGAGACGGTTTCTCTCGATGGGGTTCGGGGTTATGTTGAAAAGAATTATCTGATAGCTCGTATCATAAAAAGATCTTGCGATTGAAGCTATGTAATGGAACGCAAAAAGAGCCACGAAAAGTGCCATCTGCGTCATCTGTGAGGGAAGAAGCCACGGTGAAAGCGAACCGATGACCCAGAAAGGAAGCGTGAGAATTATATAGGGTCGCACCCTGCCCCAACGGGTTCTTGTTCGGTCAATGATAAGACCCGAAAAAGCGTTATCAACGGTATCTGCGATGAAGCTGAACGTTTCGGCATAACCCCACGTTTTGGCGTTAACACCGAGAAACTGCGTTGCGAAGAAGAACAGTTTCGAACTGAAAGTGTTCCACATCGTGTCGCCCATGCCCGAAAGGATATACGCTGCGTAATGCTTGGGACTGAGATAATTTTTATTCTGATTATTGAATTGGCGTGTAACGGCATCCTCATCCTCAACGGATGCAGACACGTTTTTTACATCTTCTGCCAATACGTTCACCACCTTAATCAAATGCCGATTTACTCCATAATAAAAATCATTCTAAACGATATTATAAAAAAAATCAAGCGGATAACGAATTTTTTCGCTTTCCGCCTGACATCTTGTTTTATTTGCCGATTAAAGCTTGATGGTTTCGCTCACAAGAGGCTTCTTTGAACGTGTTCTCCAGAAGCTGTTTGCATAAATCTCAACGTAATATTCGCCTGCAGCAAGACCCTCAAACGATACGCTGAGTTTCTCGGGCATATTGTAGAAATAATACTCGCTCCAGATAGTTGAATTGCGTACTGTCACACCGTCGGGAGTTTTTACGTAAACGTTATAATCGTCAACGTATTCCTCTTCAACCTTTGCCTGGTCGAATTCGACTGTAAAGCCTTCCGCCTTTACATCCTTGATTTCAATCTTTGATGTTTCTTCAAACCACGGTGCCTTTTCAGTTCTGTATCTTGCATCTGTGTAGAGGTAGCTGTCAACGTCCCAAGCAGAATCAATCTTCCACGTGAAGGGGAAGAAATTGCCTGTGATAAGGTCGTAGGGATAGATTCTGACTCTGTTTTCTGCATCTGCTTCAACAATCAGCATCTGTGCGGCATCATCGTCTTTGGGAGGAATAGTGCCGTAAACCTTATCGAATTCGTCAAGCTCAAAATAGCTCAGAGTACCTGTGCCAAGGCAAGTGAAATGTCTCTGATGAATTGAACGGGGGTCGTTGATGGGTGCGTGTGAGTGACCGGAGAAGTCGATAACCTGAGGATAATTCATAAGAATTGCGGTCAGCTCATCCTCACCCCAGTTAGCACTGCCGTAAACAGTGCCCATAATATGGGGATGCTGGAAGAAGAAAATAGGACGCTTCGGGTCGTCTTTTGCAGCAATTTCAAGCTCTTTTGCAACCCAAGCCTGCTTTTTATCATCAAAATGGCAACCGTTTGTGCAGGTTACGCTGATGAAATGATATCCGTTGATAACCTTGTGGGAATCGGGCTCCTGCTTGAAGATTTCAACAAACTTATCAAGTGCAGCCTGCTCGCCTTCGCAGCCGAATTCGTGGCTTGCAAGGGAAAGAGTATAGTCAGTGCCGGACTTGACGTTAGCGTCAAGAGTTGCCTTGAATGCTTCCATCTGTTTTCTTGAACCGCTGTTGGCAAAGTCACCTACAACGTAAAGAGCGTCAAGCTTATCATAGCATTCTTTCTCGCTCAATGCGTATGCAGTGCGGATTGCATTCTCCATTCTGTCACGTTCAACGGTGTGCTCATCCTTATAATGAACGTCGCTGACAACCATAAATCTGAGTACGGGTTTAAAGTTTTTATCGAATCCCATGGAAAGTCATTCTCCTTTACAGCATCGCGATGGT
>JAGBUT010000265.1 GCA_017630695.1 Clostridia bacterium | reverse complement strand
CAAGCTCTTTTGCCAGAGCATCATCACAGATTCCCGAATAAGCCGCAAGAACGTTTGCGTGCTTCAGATAGTATCTCTTATCGGTATTCTGCGGCATCCATTCCCACTCGGCAACAAGGTCATCCCTTGTGGGAGTATTAAGACCCATAAAATAGACGCCCTTTTCCGAATCGAAAAGCAAGCCGTTAACCGCAGTTTTCAGTTCCGTTCTCTTTTGGGCACAAATTTCCGCCTCGCTGCTGTCATTCAGCTCACGGAATATTTTTTCGGCATAGTTCAATGCACAGAAATAAAACATATTAAGACAAGTCTGACCAAGCGCTTTCGGAGGATGATGCATTGTTATTCCGTCGATATAAATCCAATCGACAAACATATAGTCAGGAGGATTTTCGATAAGTCCGTTATCACCGATATAGGTTGCAAAACGCTCAAGAAGAACTCGCAGAGCTTTTTCGCATCTTTCGAGCAGCGCTTTATTGCCCGTTATCATATAAACGTCATAAAGCATTCTGACCCAGATAAGGCTGTAGGTCGTGTGGAACATCCTGCCGTTTTCACGCTCAATCATAACAGCGGTGCGAATCAGGTCAAACTCCGCAAGCCTCATATCACCGAACGAAAAGAGCGTCATAAGGCTTTCAATATAGTAATCGCCCGTACAAGCCATCGGCTCACAATGTCTCGGACTATCCAGATGATGAGTCTGACGGCATATTTTAAGAGTGTGTTTGCAGGTTTCAAGAACAGCGTTAAGCTCGGCATCGCTCGTTACGGTTGACACTTCAGCCGAAACGGGATAATGAGTTTCAACAAACGAAACGGTAAGCTCTGCATCGGCATCTGATTTGTTTTCAACTTCAACCTCAATATTGCCTGCGCTTTGCATATAAAAGCCACGGTATTCTCCGTTACCGTCAAATACAAGATTTTCAACACGAGGCTCTTCGCTCAATTCACGGCATTTCAGAGAAACCGAAACTTCACCCTTTGTCTGTGCTATAACTTTCACAAAGCCTGCCCAGATTTTATCAAAAGTCAGGATAACCGTCTTTTTTTCAAAAGGCAGAACCGAAATCCCGCTGTTATCGCAGAGCAATTCATTTTCTTCCCTCACGGGTATCGGAGCCGTTTCACTGTTCCAGATATTCTCGATTACCTGCGCATTAACGTATTCATCGGGCGCAATTCTGCCGTCATAGGAGGAAACGGATTTGAACGCACCGTTCTTTCTGATAAACCAGCTCTCATCGGTCACGATTTCTTCCTGCGTTCCGTTTTCGAAAGTCAGAATTGCAGAAAGCATAAATCCTCCGTGACCCTTTGAATATTCGAATATCTGCACGGGTACAAGCCTGACTCTTGAAAAGAAATCAAGTTCTGCCGAATCGGGATATACGGTTGTTTCGAACGCATAGAAATTCTCTCGGACTGTTTCGTTGCCTATGAAATCGCCTCCTACGCAGGCAGGACCGACTGCAACAACCGAACCGTTAAGATAAAGCTGAAATGCGGAATCACCGCTGAATCGCATATCAGCCTTTACGATTTTCTGCGAAAACGAATATTTTCTTTTTATTTCCGCAACCGTGTAGCCGATTGCTTTATCGCTCTCAAATCCGCACAAGACCGACGTTTGCTCTGCCTCATATTTATCCTTCGGAAGCCATATCCACTGCTCTTTATGACCCATAAAAGCACCTGCTTTCAGATAGTTTATTCAACCTCTTCAGTATACCATATACTCATATGCTTTTCAACAGAAATAAAACCCTGACAGCCAACGGAAGCCGTTGAACGTCAAGGTTTTTGATATTATAAATCTTTATAAAATTCGTCGAGACAGACACGGCGGTTTTCTTTCATGGAAACGTTTGCCGCCATACCGATACCGATTGACATCATACCTGCACGGGTATCAGCCATCTGCCCGAGAGGATCTTCGGTGCAGCCGATAAACAGATTTTTTCTGATTTTTTCATCGGAGCCGCCGTGACCGCCCTCTGCATCCTGCGGTGCGTTGATAACCGTTTTGTTGCCCTCACGATCAAAAATCGAAATAACGTTATTGATGCCCTTGCCGAATTCCGCATATCTTCTGTCCATCTTGCAGAATTCAAGGCGGCCGCCGGTACCGTTAAATGCAATTCTCATTCCCTCATAGGGTGAATGAGCTGTAAGCGAATAGCTCATCACTGCTCCTTTTTTATAAAGCACGTTAACGCTCACGGAATCCTCGATATCAATTTCCTCGGAAAAGATGCACTTATCTCGGATATATCCGTCGGCATCCTCGCACTCGAGATAGAGCTTATCCATCGGAGGCTCGTGGATATCAAGGAAATATTCGCAGGTTGTTTTGTATTCGCAGGTCAGACATCTTTCCGAACGTTTTTCACGGGTCGGACCGTAAAATCTTCTTGTGCCGAAAGCGTTAACAGCAACGGGGTCGTCCTCGAGAAACCAGTTGACCAGGTCGAAATGATGGGTTGACTTGTGAACGAGCAGAGAACCTGAATTCTCTCTGATTCTGTGCCAACGTCTGAAATAATCAGCACCGTGATGCGTACTGAGAAGCCACTCAAAATGAACGCTGAGCACCTCACCGATAACACCGCTTCTCATTAATTCTTTAACGGTAACAAAAAACGGGAGATAGCGCAGATTGAATACAACGGTAACCTTTTTGCCTGATTTTTCTTCAGCCTCTTTTATGGCGTTTGCTTTATCAAATGTGGTGGTCATCGGTTTCTCGACGATTACGTCACATCCGGCTTCAAGAGCTTTTATAACATAAAAATCGTGCATGCTGTCTTTGGTTGTAACAATAACCGTATCGGGCTTGACCTCGCGGAGCATTTCATCAAAATCGTCATAAACAGGCACTTCAACTCCGCCGTAGTAACTCACAAGAGCCGCACGTTTTTTGTTGATATCATAAACGCCGCAAAGCTGAATATGTTCGCTGAATTCTTTGATTATGGGTTCTGCGTATCCTTCGATGCCTCTGATGCCGCAGCCTACCTGCACAAATTTTTTCATAAACACATGCTCCTTGTTTACATGAATTTTTGTTATATTTTAACATAATAAAAATGCAAATTCAAGACAGGTTCTTGAAGAAACATTCATAAAACTATAAATCCGAACCCTTTGCATATTGGCATAAGGTTCGGATTTTT
>JAGBUT010000264.1 GCA_017630695.1 Clostridia bacterium | reverse complement strand
TCGGTAAACGGATGTTTCCATAATCTGACGGGCATTAATATGTATCTTTATACCGTCACGGATTGGCTTTCTGTTTTGCCGCTCGGTTTGGTTGGAGGGTTTGCGGCTTTGGGTCTTTTTCAATGGATAAAACGAAAAAGCGTTCTGAAAGTTGATTCTGATATTTTTGTTCTCGGCGCTTTTTATGTTGCTGTTATGGCGGCATTCATCTTCTTTGAAAAGGTTGTTATAAATTACCGACCCATTCTGATTGACGGGCTTTTGGAAGCATCTTATCCGTCGTCAACAACGATGCTTGTTATGTGCGTTATGCCGACTGCGATAATGCAGTTTAACGAACGGATAAAAACAAAATCGCTCAGGCAGACAATCGTCTTGCTTTTGACTGTGTTTACTGTTTTTATGGTAGTCGGCAGGCTCGTTTCGGGCGTGCATTGGTTAACGGATATCATCGGCGGCGCACTGCTCAGCGCAGGTTTTGTTATGATATACCGATTTGTAAAAGAAACTGTCAGTTAAAATCTAAAACCGCTTCTCTCGGATGTTAACCGAAAGAGGCGGTTTTTGTTTATTTTAAATAGGCTTCAAGGCGGTAAATAGGCATTCCCTGAGAAGCAAATCTGTGTTCATATTCAGTTTCGATGTTACCTTCAAAATCGCTGTTGTGAAGGTCGAGAGAAATGTTTTTGACCGTGAATCCGAAATCCGAAAACTGCTCGATTGAATATTCAAAGAAACCCATGTTATCAGTTTTCTGATGAATCTCTGCGCCTTTTTTGAGGAGCACCGCATAGCTTTTGAGAAAGCGTTTGTTGGTCAGACGGCGGTTTTCATATCTGTTTTTGGGGTAGGGGCATGAAAAGTTGAGATAAAGGCGCTCGATTGATTCGGGTCTGATGAATTTCTCAAGGAATTCTGCGCCCGTGTGGAGAAAACGAAGGTTTTCAATGTTGTCTTTCATTCCTTTTTCTCCGGCAAGAACAACAACGTTTGCGCATTTCTCAAGTGCGAGCACGTTGATTTCGGGATTGCGCTTTGCAAGCTCGCAAGCGAAGTTGCCTTTGCCGCAGCCAACTTCAAGCACAACGGGATTGCTGTTGCCGAAAATAGCTTCTGTGTCGATATATTCTTTCTTTTCAATGGCGGTTGTGAAGTTGCTGTCGTCGCTGAAAAGAGTCAAAACGTTGGTGCATTTTTCAAGTCTTTCTTCGAGATGCTTTTTCTTTCTCATTCTCATAGTTTTTTACCACTTCTTTCGGTTTTGCTTTTTAGATTATACAACGGCTGAATTGATTTTTCAATATCGCTTTTGAATTTATTTTGCCTGATTTTGCTATTGACTTTTGAACGAAAAAGAGTTATCATAGTAACGAACGAATGTTCGGTAAGGGGGATTGCAGTGGTCAGAAAGGTGTATGTTGACGTGTACGCTCTTATAGATAAAGACGGCAAGCGAAGACCTCTGCGCATCCAATGGGAAGACGGCACGGTTTACACGGTTGAAAGGCTTCTTAACAGGTGCAGGGCGAAGTCGAGAGCGGTTGGCGGCGGTGAAATGCGCTACACGGTTCAGATAAACGGCAGGGAAACGTTTGTGTTTGAAGATGAAGAGGGGAAATGGTTTGTTGAAGGAAAGTGCTGAAAAGAAGGATAAATGGTATCTTTGCATTGACCTGAAAAGCTTTTATGCCTCTGTTGAGTGCGTTGAGAGGGGGCTTGACCCTTTTAAAGTTAACCTTGTTGTTGCAGATCCGACCCGAGGCAACGGCTCTGTCTGCCTTGCAATAACTCCCGCAATGAAAGCGCTCGGAGTTCAGAACAGGTGCCGTGTTTTTCAGATACCAAAAAATATTGAATATATAACTGCAATGCCGCAGATGAAGAAATACATGAAGGTTTCGGCTGAAATTTATTCGGTTTATCTTCAGTTCATAAGCCCCGATGATATTTACGTTTATTCGATTGATGAGTGTTTTATCGACGTGACGGATTATTGCAGACTTTATTCAAAAACGCCGAGAGAAATTGCGGTTATGCTTATGGATGCGGTGTATAAAAAAACAGGCATATGCTCTGCTGCGGGGATCGGCACGAATATGTTTCTGTGCAAGATTGCGCTTGATATAACCGCCAAGCATTCGCCTGATTTTATCGGCTTTCTCGATGAAGAAGAATTCCGCAAAACCATCTGGACTCACAGACCGATAACCGATATCTGGAACGTTGGCAGGGGAATTGCGGCAAGGCTTGAAAAATTCGGGATTTATGACCTGAAGGGCGTTGCGGAATGCCCCGAAGATAAACTTTACAAGGAATTCGGCGTTAACGCAAAGCATCTTATCGAGCATTCAAAGGGCGTTGAGCCTTGCACGATAAAGGATATTCATGAATATAAACCGAAGAGCACTTCAATCTCCAACGGTCAGGTGCTTTTCAAGGATTATGACTATGAAGGCGCATTGATAATCATGAAAGAAATGGTTTATGCGCAGGCTCTTGAGCTCGTTGAAAAAAGGCTTGTTACCGATTCGGTTTCTCTGCGTATATGCTATTCAAAAGACGTTTACGGTTCAACGGGCGGCACCCGTAAAATCGGCGAATTCACAAACTCCTGCAAAAAACTCACAGATTTTTTTGAGGCGCTTTACAGAGAAACAACAGCCGTGAATCTTCCGATACGCAGGGTTAATATCAGCCTTAACAATCTTCAGGATGACTCAATGACAACGATAACTTTTTTTACCGACGTTGAGGCTGAAGAAAAGGAAAGACGGCTTCAGGAGGCAATTGTTGGTCTGAGGCATAAATACGGAAAAAACACCGTGCTCAAAGGTATAAGCTACACCGAAAATGCAACTGCACGGGACAGAAACAGAATGGTGGGAGGTCATAACGGCGGTGAGTAACGGAGCAGACCAGTTTTCCGCTTTTGCAGCTCTGACGGGGTTTGACGAGGTTATCAGAGAACACGAAAAAATAACCGAGGTGCGCCGTGAAATGGCGGAAGATGCGGCAATCGAGCTTTCTGAAAAGATGGGCAGAGTCAGAAAAGGCAGTAAAATAAAAATAATTTTTTATCATAAAGACGGTTATAAAACCGTTTCGGGTGCGGTTGAAAACATTGATTTTATTTACCGCACTCTGAGGGTTGCGGGAAAAAGAATTTTCCTTGATGACGTGGCGGATATAGAAAACCTCGGAACGTGAAGCTCCGAGGTTATTTTTTATTTATAAAGTTCTGAAATTGCTTTTATCTGCTTTTTCATTTCGTCTCTCACCTCTGCGGGAGAAACAATCTGAACGTCTGCGCCGAAACCGAAGACCCATGCGAGAAATTGCTGGCTCGGTACAACGTTAATCGTAACCGTGAAATGCTCTTCTCCGTCTTTGATTATCATGATATCTCTGCCGAATCGGTCAACAACCGCACCGACAAGATGATTTGAGAATCGGAGCTTTACCTTCTGTTCTTCACCGCCGAACATACCGAAAACGCTTTTTGTGTAAGACGACATATCGAAAGCTTCAAACTGAGAGTTGCCTTCTCTTTCGTCATCTGCAAGCGAAACCTTTGCCATTTTGTCAACTCTGTAGTGCTTCATTTTTTCTGCAGATGAATCCCAAGCGAGCATATAGTAATTTTCATCGTCCCAAATGAGAGCGAAGGGGCTGACTTCATAGAATGCGCCGTCATGTCTGAATCTGCGTTCTTTTGAAACTGTGTATTCAAAATAGAGATAGCGGATTTTTCTGTTCATTGCTATCGCATCGGAAATGACGTCGACTGTGTAATAAATGCTTTCGTTCATGCTCTTGACACGGTTTGTAACGTAAACCTGCCTTTGAAGAAGCTGACCGTCGTAAACGCTTGCAAGTCCTTCGATTTTTTTGATGAGTTTATATGTTTTTTCTTGTGTTATGAACTTTGAAGACTGAACGCTGTCAACCAGAAGCTTGAGCTCGGGAAGTTCAAAGTCACGGTCGCCGATGTAATATCCGCCGTTTTTGCCCTTTATCTGAATGATGTCGAGACCGAAAAGGCGCAGAGCATCGATGTCGTCATAAATACTCTTTCTTTCTGCGGAAATTCCGTTCATTGAAAGTTCAGCTATGATATCGGAGGTTGAAACGGGATGTTCTTCGTCCGAATGCTGCATAAGATATTTGACAAGGTAGAGAAGTTTGAGTTTTTGGTTTGAGGATTTTGCCATTGAAATCACTCCTTTGACTGTATTATACAATATTTGCTGTCCGATAACAAGGACTAAAAAAATTGTTGCAAAAATATACAAATTATATTAAAATAGTTAATATATTTTTAGTGTGTGGAGGAGAAAGATGGCACAGGAACTTAAAAAGACTTATGTACCGTTCACTGAATGGAAAGAAAAGTCAAAGCAGATTGAATATACCGAATCAACTCCGTTGCTTGCGGCTGACGGCACTCTTCTTGCCAAAGGTTGGGCAAAACGCAACGTTTTTGAATATAACAGAGATCTTGTTAAAACAGGCATAATGAGCCGAAAAGAATGGGATTTTTATAACATTATGGACGGCGATATGCAGCTTCT
>JAGBUT010000020.1 GCA_017630695.1 Clostridia bacterium | reverse complement strand
TAGGCGTTGTTCGCCGTGATCCCATGGCAATGCTTCCTTTCTGCGGCTACAACATGGCTGATTACTGGCAGCATTGGATCAACATCGGTGCTGGTCTTGATCCCGAAAAGGCTCCCAAGATCTTCAACGTTAACTGGTTCCGTAAGGATGACGAAGGCAACTTCATGTGGCCCGGTTTCGGCGACAACCTTCGTGTTCTTGATTGGATCATTGACCGTTGCGAAGGCAAGGTTGAAGCTGACGAAACAGCTATCGGCTTTGTTCCCAAGGCAGCAGACATCAACCTTGAAGGTATCGAAGACGAAGTAAGCGCAGAACAGCTTGCAGAGCTTCTCAGCGTTGACGTTTCCCTCTGGGGCGACGAAATCGCAGGCATCGAAGAATTCTACGGCAAGTTTGATAAGCTTCCCGAGGCTCTCGTTGCTGAACTCAACACTCTTAAGAGCAAGATCAACTAATTAAACAAATCAAGGCGGCACTTCATCCGGAGTGCCGCCATTTTGTTGAGGTAAATATGAAAGAATATAAATACATTCTCTTCGACCTTGACGGCACGCTCACCGATCCTGCAGTAGGCATAACCCGCTCTGTTGCTTATGCGCTGGAGAAATTCGGAATCAAGGTTGACGATATATCAACACTAAACCATTTTATCGGACCGCCACTGCTTGATTCATTTATGGAGGATTACGGCTTCTCTGAAGAAAAAGCACAAACTGCGATTGATTATTACAGAGAACGTTTCAGAGTCAAAGGTCTTTATGAAAACGTTGTCTACAACGGAGTTTCAGATATGCTTGAAACGTTGAAAAAAAGCGGCAAAGAACTCATCCTTGCCACCTCAAAGCCCGAACCGTTTGCAAAAGAAATTATGCAACATTTCGGACTCGATAAATATTTTCTTTTTATTGCAGGCAGTAACTTTGACGGCACACGCACCGCAAAATCGGAGGTTATTGAATATGCACTTGAAAATGCAGGAGTTACCGATAAGATCTCTTGCATTATGATCGGTGACAGAAAGCACGATATTCTCGGAGCTCAGAAAACGCAACTTGATTCAATCGGAGTGCTTTACGGTTACGGAAGCAGAGAAGAGCTTGAAACGGCAGGTGCAACTTATATTGCAGAAACCGTCAAAGACGTCACAAAGTTAATTATGTGATAAAAACAAGGGACTGTTTTCACAGTCCCTTAATTTTTTAAAGTTCGGATTTAAAGCCGATTGTTGCACTTGCATTTGAAATTTCAATAACAGTGTCAGCAACGCTGATTGTAATGTCATTTATATCTGTTTTTAAATTATAGCACCATTCAGCACGGATGATTTCGCCCGTTGCATCATCGATGATGCAGGAAATTGTGCAATCGGTAAATGAAACCTTAATGTTTTCAATGCCTGATGTAACAAAGCCTGTGCTTTCGATAGCTTCAGCAACATCTAACGAACCGCCGATTGCTCTTGAGAAAGGACCGTCTTCGACATCTGCCGCTTGATCCTTAACTTCGATAATAACGGTTGTTTTACCGTCTTCCGTGCTCATCTTTGCACTGACAACGTCTTCTGCTTTAAGCTCACCTTCACCGGGGATATCATAATCTTCAAGAATTGTTTCTGCAAGAATATCATTGATAACAGGCTTTGCGATTGCAACAACAGCAGCCTTGTCAATACCAAGGAAAATATCTTCAAGAGTCATATTTGTTTTAACAAGCGGTGCCTCCTCGTCTGTTGTGATAACAGCGTTGTTATAAACCTCAAGCACCTGCGCAACGTCACTGTTAACGTTTTCACCGAGAACAAACTCGGGCGTTTTCTCGCCGCCGAGACCGAACATGCTTATAATCGACATAACGACTGACATAAAGAATGAAAAGATTTTTGAAAAGATTGCCATAAATATGCCTCACTTTCTTCATTTTGTAATTTAATTCTATCACGCAGAATTTATAATGTCAAATAAAAAAGACAAAGTTTTGCACCTTGTCTTTTGCTTTTTATTTATCTGCAGTTTCCGATTTGCTGTCACCAACAAAAAGCGGATTACCGTCGGGAGAGCAGATATCAATTGCTTTATTGATAACCGAGAAACGCACGTCTCTGTGCTCACCGCCGTACTCACCGTCAAGAGTCCATTTTTCAGGCTCTCTGAAAACCATTCTTGCTCTCTTTGTTTTGAGATAAACAATCTGATCGCAATTAAAATCACCTTTACGTACCTTGGCGAGAAGCTTGAGTACGTCAAGAGGGCTGTTGACACCTCTGATGAGAAGCACTTCAAACAGACCGTCGTCAAGTCTGACGTCGTTTTTATCATACTTGAAAGTGCCCGCAACAGTTGTTGCGTTTGAAATCGCACCGAAATAGAAATCATCCTCAATAAGTCCGTCGTCATATTCAAACTTCATATGCATGGGTCTGATATCCTTGATAAGCTGGGGAAGTTTGAGAATCGCACCGTCAACAACGTATGCGGCATGACCGAGCTTGTTTTTCATCTTCTGAGAGGTACCGTACGAAAGAGAAATACCGAAGCCGAAGGATGCAACGTATGTAAAGAATTTATTATTGAAAAGACCGATATCGTATCCATTGGTATTACCGTCGATAATTATATCAGTTGCCTTTCTGAAATCACCGATGGGCAGGCCGATTGTTGATGCAAGGTCATTGGTTGAACCTGCAGGAATGTAACCGACGACAAGTCGGTTGGGGAGCTGCATAACACCGTTGATTGTTTCATAAAGAGTACCGTCACCGCCGCAGCAAACAACCATATCGTGATCAGCACCGTGATTGAGAACGATATCCGTTGCATCGTTGGGACCCGTTGTTGTTTTAACCGTGAAATCATAATCCTCGGATGAAAAACGGTCAACAATGTCAAAGGTGCCTGCTCTTGTTTTATTTTTACCTGCGCAAGGGTTAACAATCAAAAGCACTTTTCTTTTATCACTCATAACAAATCCTCTTTTTTCGTTAATGTAAAAACTATACCACAAATTATATCTTTTTTCAACAATTTAATTATTGTCCTTTATTATATTGTTTTATTGTGAAATATATGTTATAATATTTTAAATTTTTATGAATAAATGCGAGAAAGGTCTTGTTAAAATGAAGTTCAGAAAAATGCTCAGCATCATTCTTTCTGCCTGCATTCTCATCTGCGGTTGCGCAGTGCCCTCAATTGTTTCGGCAGAAGAAACACAGTACACACACGAATGGTCATCCGAATGCAAAACCGAATGCGGCGGTGAATGCGGCGTAAGCCCCGTTATCATCGTCCACGGCATTATGCAGTCTCAGGTTTACGTTCAGGATAAAGAAGGCAACGACATTATGACCAGCGACGGTTTCCCGATTGTCGAGGGTATGGATATGGCGTTTATGTTTGACACCGTTGCGCTCGGTAATGCTTTCAAAGCGGCTATCGGTGAAATCCTTCTTTCAATCGCAACCGGTAACAAAGACGGTCTGCTCGATACCGTTCTCGGAATCCTTGACGAGAGCTTCTCAAGCCATTATTTCAATCCCGACGGCACAAGAACAAACGGCGTTGCTGTTGACGAATACTGGTATTCTCTTGAAGAATGTATGACCAAACCCGACAAATCCTACGGCTATGCAAAGGGTTACGGCAAGGATGAAAACGGTAACACCCTGCCCACCACCAAATACGAAAACGAATTCGATTTCATCAAAAGACAGGTTGACATAACGGGAT
>JAGBUT010000263.1 GCA_017630695.1 Clostridia bacterium | reverse complement strand
TGCCTGTTTTGAGGATGCAGATGCAAAGGAAAAGTCCGAGCGCTCTTGAGCCTGCATCGCCCATCATCATTGTGCTCGGCTCGGAGTTGAACCAGAGATAGGGGATGAGAGTGCCGATGAGGATGATAATCAGCCAATTGATTCTTTCGTCTTCAACTGCAAGGAATTTGTTTGCAATCATAATTGAAACGAGCGAAACGATTGTAAGGCTTCCGCAGAATCCGTCAATACCGTCGGAGCAGTTTGTTGCATTGATGAGCATCCAGACAAGTACAGCCGCAATGATTCCGAAAATAACGGGATGAATATTGAGGTTCATTCCGAAGAAGCTGATGTTCAGGCTGTCGGGGTTGAAGAATACGAAGTTTGCGGCGGTGAGTGCCGAAATAACAAGGTCGATGATACCTTTTTTGTATTCACCCCAGGGTTTTTCGGCGGCATCATCGAGATAACCCGAAAGCATACCGAAGAAGACAAGAATGAGATAGAAATAATATTCGAGATTCATCTTAAGAGGAAGGGGAAGGACAAGAAGCGAAACAATGATGAAAGCGATAACAAAAATGATACCTGCGCCTCTGATTTTGCCCGCGGAGAGCTTACCGTTGAAAGCAAAATCTCTGCCCTGATCTTTAGGGAGCTTGTTTTTGAAAAGAGCAAGCAATGCCGTGCAAACGATAACGGGGAGAAGGATTATTCCGAGATAACTGAGTTTTTCGGGAATCAGATTGAATAACATAACAGACCTCCGTTTGTTTTCTGAATTTTACCTAACAAATAATAGCACATATTTATATCTTTTTCAATAAGAATCTTGATTGACTTGATAAAAAATAAAAGATATAATTATATCGGTGATTAAATGAAAATTCTTGCAATCGGTGAAATAATTTTTGATATTTTCGGCTACGATGCGGTTATAGGCGGTGCACCGCTGAATTTTTGTGCTCATTGCGTTGCCTCGGGTGCGGATGCGGCACTTATTTCGGGTGTAGGCAATGATGAATTCGGTGAAAAAGCTCTTGCTTATCTCGAAAAATTCGGAGTCGATTCCCGTTTTGTTTCAACCGTTTCGGGAGAAACAGGCAAATGTATAGTAACCGTGACAAACGGCAATCCGTCATATAATGTTATGCGGCCCGCCGCATACGATATGCTTGAAGCGGATACAAAATTAATCTCGGATTATGCTGCTGACGTTTTTGCCTTCGGAACGTTGATTCAGAGAGAGACAAAATCACGCAAAGCTGTTAAAGATATTCTTTCGGATTGCAGATTCAATCATATTTTCTGCGACGTCAATCTGCGTAAGAATTGTTATGATGAAGAAAGCTGCCGACTTTGTCTTGAAAATGCAACGATTCTTAAATTGAGCTCGGAAGAAGAACCTCTTCTTTCGGAATTCGGATTTTACGAGTCAGCCGAAAATGAAAAAGAACTTCTTGAAAATATCGCAAAGTCGTTCGGCAATATCCGTCTGATTCTTTTTACGAAGTGTGAAAACGGATCTGCGATTTACGATGCCCGAAGCGGTGAGATTGTGAATGTTTCTGCAGAAAAAGTACAGATTGTTTCAACCGTCGGAGCAGGCGACAGCTACAGTGCGGCATTCCTTTGCGAATATCTGCAAAGCGGAGATATCGCAAAAGCAGGCAAAAAAGGTGCGGCTTTGAGCGCACACGTCGTTTCGTATAAAGAGGCAATACCGAAATAAAAAATATTCCCTTGTGCCCGAAAGCACAAGGGAATTATTCATTTTGAGATAAACTTATTTAACGGGTACGGGTTGAAAACTGAAAAAGCTGAGGATTTTTTCAAACAGATTTCTGAAGAAGTTGAGGATGCGTTCGAAAATTGTGAGTTGCTTTTCACCGCCAACGTTGAGTTCGAAATGGAATTCAACGTAATCAACCTTGACGTCACCGTAATCGCCGCCGGGATGCCAAAAGTCTGTATGTGTTGAAACTTCTTCGCCGTTCAGATAGCCCTCAACGTAGTCTGCAAGCACGTAGCACTTTTTGGGGGCGAGATAAACGTATAAAGAATAAGTCTCACCGGATTCGAACTGATCGAGAACCTGATTGCCGTCTTTATCATAAACGTAAATAGCAGGGTCGCCGTAGTCATCCTCGAACCGGAGGCCTCGAGTGATAATTTTAATATATTTTTCGTAGTCGTCGACGTAAATGCCTGCGATATTGGCATCAATTTTGATTTCGGCTTTTTTGATAATTTTGCCCGTGACAGGCTCGGCATTGGTTGCTAATTCATAAAAGCAAATGCCGATATAGTTGAAGTCATCGTTTACGTTAAAGTAAAAATTGTCTGTTTTATTACCGTTTACGGTTACGTATTTGATAGACTCATCAAACTCATAACCCTCGGAGGGCTTGAAATAAAAATATACGTCGTATAAAACGTCATCTTCAAAAGCAGTGCCAGAGTCGAGTGGATCACCATTATTGCTGAAATAGGCAGCAGCAGGAACACCGTCATCATCAAACTCAAGACCTGTGGTTTTGATGGCGATTGATTCTATGATGTCATCGATTGTCATTCCTGCGGTGATTTCAAAATCAATTGAAATATCTGTGAGCGCAGTGTTTTCGGCAAATGCTGAAATTGAAAAAGTGCCGTAAAGCATTAAGAAAGAAAGCAAAACGGACAGAACTTTTTTGATTTTTAACATTGAATATCACCTTTCCTTTCTGTAATTAAATTTTAACAATCATATAAACGTGTTGTCAAGAAAAAATAACATAGTGAAGAAAAAATTTCCTCTATTTCAATTTTCTCTTGATTTTTCAATAACATTCGGCTATAATAGAAAAGCTGATTTGCCGATGTGATGGAATTGGCAGACGTGAC
>JAGBUT010000262.1 GCA_017630695.1 Clostridia bacterium | reverse complement strand
CTTTTCCCCTTCTCAAAACAGCTCGAATATCTTGCGGTCAAAACAGTCAAAGACAGCAAGGGCAACAAAGCTTTCATTGACGAAAGACTTCTCAACTCCCCTGCCATCGCCGTTTCCGAAAGCAAGAACTACACAATCAAAATGGGTCAGATTGCAATCGAATCTCTGCTCAATTCAATTGAACTTCTTGACGGCTTTGATTCAAAAAAAGCAGAAGCAATCATAAAACACGAGCAGTCTCTTGACGAATACGAAGACAAACTCGGCACCTTCCTTGTCAAGGTTTCGGGTCACGTTCATACCGAAGAAGACACCCACACGGTTGCAACCCTTCTCCACGTTATCGGTGATTTTGAACGAATCGGCGACCACGCAGTCAACATCATGAAAGCCGCCGAAGAAATTCACACCAAAGAAATCCGTTTCTCCGACAGCGCAGTCAAAGAAATCAAGGTTGCGACAAACGCACTTAAAGAAATTCTTGTCACAACCGAAAAAGCATTCAGCGCAAACGATCTTTCCGTTGCTCTCAACATTGAACCTCTCGAGCAGGTTATTGATGATATCCTCGCAGAAATCAAATCAAGACACATTTCACGTCTCACGGGCGGAAACTGCACAATCGAGCTTGGCTTTGTTCTTTCAGACCTCATCACAAACTTTGAAAGAGTTTCTGACCACTGCTCAAACATTGCTGTTTGCATGATTCAGATCAGCCAGTCTGCGTTTGATACTCACAAATATCTTAACAATTACAAATCTTCGGGCAGCGAAGAATTCACGGGCAAATTCCGTGAATATAAAGAAAAATACATTTTACCTTAAGGATATTGCCATGAAAAAAATATTATCGTTAATCGCTCTTGCAATCGCCTTTTCAATGCTTTTCTGCGGATGCACCAAAGAACCCTCAACCGAAGCTGACACCTCGGTTTCAAGCATCACAGCCGACGAAAACGGATACAGTTACTCGTTCACTTTTGAAGTTGTTGATTCCGAAGGCAAAACCGAAAGCAAAGAAATCGAAACAAACGAAAAAATCCTCGGCAAAGCTCTGCAGAATCTCGGTCTCATCAAAGGCGAAGAAGGTCCTTACGGACTCTATATCAAAGAAGTGGGCGGCATTGTTGCCGACTATGACACAGACGGCACTTACTGGGCGCTTTACGTCAACGGCGAATACGCAATGAGCGGTGCTGACGCAATCGAAATAACCGACGGAGCAGTTTATTCATTCCGAGTTGAAACTATGTAGAGGGGCGGGAGTAATCCGAACTGTGTTTTTTATCGGATGATTTCCGTCACTCTAAAAAAACAACCGCCGCAGCCATGATGGTTACGGCGGTATTTTATTATAACTGAGATGCAAGATAAGCGGCTCCGAGTTTGTTGGCATCGTTGCCCATTAGAGCTTTGACAACCCTGACTTTTCTGAAGCTTTGCATAAGTTCATCTTGCAAACGCTTGTTGATTTCGTCGGTGATATATTCCTGACTCATAACACCGCCGCCCGCAACAACAACAGACGGATTGAAGATATAAACAAGACCTTTGAGACCGACCACGATTTCATCAATCCATTCGTCAACGCAGGCTTTGATCTGAGGATTATCAAGGCTTGCGAAGATTTCTCTGCCGTTCATCTGCTGACTCGTTTTTTCAGCAACCAAGCGCACAAGAGCAGAGGTTGAAGCGTATGTTTCGTAGCAACCCTTGCCGCCGCAGGTGCAGTCTTTTCCGCCGGCGTGGGTGACGAAATGACCGAATTCCCCTGCAGAAAAAGAACTGCCCGTGAAGAGCTTTCCGTTAATGAATATCGCACCGCCGATGCCCGTGCCGTAGGTCAGGCAGATAAAATCGGGGCAGCCTTTTGCCGCACCGAAAATCGCCTCACCGATTGCGGCTGAATTGACGTCGTTTTCAACTGCGGCGGGAATACCCGTTTCGGTTTCGATGATTTCTTTTATCTTAACGCCCGTGTAGCCGGGAATGCTGTCGGTTGCAAAAATGATTTCACCGGTCACGCTGTTAACCTGACCTGCGGTTGAAACGCCGATACGGTCAACGTTATCAAAGGTTTTGATTATTTCAACAACTCTTTCAATGATTCTTCTGCCGCCCTCATGAGCGTTTGTCGGAATTGAACTGCTCTGCGTGAGATTGAAATTCTCATCGCAAAGAGCATATTTGATTTCAGTTCCGCCGATATCAAATGCAAGAATTCTCATCAGAAGTCCTCCAAAAAGCAACGGCGGGAGCAAGCTCCCGTCGCATTTTTTATTTCTTTGATTCTTCGAGCGCCTTCACAAAACGCTTGGTGATATCCATAGGTCTTGTGATTGCAGTGCCTACAACGGCTGCGTGAGCGCCGCTTTCAAAAGCTTTGACAAGCTCATCGGGTGCCCAGATACCGCCTTCGGCAATAACTGTTGCGCCGAGCTCTTCCTTGTAGCGCTTCATGAGAGTGAAGTCGGGAAGAGAATTGCCTTTGGTGTAGGGAGTGTAGCCGCTCATGGTTGTGCCGAGAAGGTCAAAACCAAGCTCAAGAGCAAGCTTGCCTTCTTCAAAGCATGAAGTGTCTGCCATGAAAAGCTGGTCGGGATATTTCGCTCTGACCTCTTTGAAGAATTCTTCAAAGGTAACTCCGTTAGGTCTGAGTCTGTTGGTAGCATCAACAGCAATAACGTCACAGCCGATTTCAACGAGAGCATCAACCTCTTTCATTGTCGGGGTGATGTAAACGTCGCTGTCGGGGTAAACTTCTTTGATGATACCGATAATCGGAAGGTCAACTCTTTCTCTGATAGCCAGAATGTCAACAACAGTATTTGCCCTGATGCCCACGGCACCGCCGAGGGATGCGGCATAAGCCATTTTGCTCATAATGTAGCTGTCATATAACGGCTCTGTTGACAAGGCTTGGCAGGAAACGATAAGTCCGCCTTCGATTTGCTTGAGAATTTCAGTGTTTGTTAATTTTTTCATGATTTTATTATATCACATATTTCGTTTAATTCAACTGATTTATTCAAAAAATCCACAAAATATTGTGTATTTTTTCCGATTTTTCTGAAAAAGACATATTGTTTACAGTTTGTTAACAAATTCTACAATTTTATTTGGTATTTTAAAGTGAATTGTTTTGTCTATATATAATGTTATTATAAATGAATAAGGAGATTTTAAAAATGAAAGAACCTACCTTATACCGTATTATCCGCAGACCGCTCGGTGCGATTTTCAAAGCAATTTACAAACCCGTTATCATCGGCAAGCGTTTCATTCCCGAAAACGGAAGAATCATTCTCGCAGGCAACCACACACATTTTATGGATTGCATTAGCGTTGCCGCATCAACAAAGAGAGTTGTTCATTTCCTTGGCAAGAGCGAGCTTCTCGAACCCCCTCTCAAAAGATATTTCGAGCCGTTCGGTCTCATTCCCGTTCACAGAGACAGAAAAGACAAGGCTGCTCTCGCATCCGCAATCGAGGTGCTTGAGGACGATAAGGTTATCGGCATTTTCCCCGAGGGCAAGGTGAAGCTCAAGAGCGAAGCACAGTATACGATAACTCCCTTCAAATTCGGTGCCGTCAAGATGGCTCATCAGACGGGCACGAAAATCGTTCCCTTCTCAATCACGGGCAAATACAAGTTCTTCAGAAAGAGCATCAAGATTCAGTTCTTTGAACCCGTCACCGTGTCGGATAACCTCGAAGAAACCAACAATCTTCTTATGGATATCGTTGCTCACGGCATAACCGAAAACCCCGTTTTCGTTGAAAAGAAATAAGAAATCAGAGGCTTTGCGGTTGCAGAGCCTCTTTTTGTTTTCGGAGAGATCACCTTCTCTTATCCTCATTGTTCTTCTAATCTCTTTCGGAATTACAACCCTGCCCAAATCGTCAATTCTTCTCACAATACCTGTTGCTTTCATATATAAATCTTCTTTAATTCAAATCGTGATACCTATTACGAGCGATAAGCGAGTAACAAGGTTCACTCAGGCGTCAAAATTTCCAATTTTGGTAACGCCGTGTGGTTCTTATTATTTGTAACTCGTGGGAATTGATACTGTATTATGTTGACTTTTTTGGTGTTGCACACTATACTAAATAAAAAAGGAGGGTTATTGTTAAAATGATTAAAAGAATAGTTTCGATTGCACTTGTTTGTATAGTTTGCTTGAGT
>JAGBUT010000261.1 GCA_017630695.1 Clostridia bacterium | reverse complement strand
GTAGTCGAGCATTGTGGGAGTGTAATCTCTTGCATTGCCAAGAAGATCCTCTCTTACGATAACAACAGTCAGACCTGCGGGAGCAACGTTCTTCTGAGCACCGCCGTAGATAACGCCGTATTTTGAAACGTCCATCGGCTCTGAAAGGAAGCAGGATGAAACGTCAGCAATGAGAGGAACGTTACCTGTGTCGGGAAGCTCTGCAAAACGTGTGCCGTAAATCGTGTTGTTCTGGCAGATATAGAAATAGTCTGCATCGGGAGTGAAGTTAGCCTTATCAAGCTCGGGGATGCAGGAGAAGTTCTGCTCCTTTGATGAACCGACAACCTTGATTTCGCCATACTTCTGTGCTTCTTTATAAGCCTTTGTTGAGAACTGACCTGAAAGCACGTAGTCAGCCTTACCGCTTCCGTTGAGAAAGTTAAGAGGAATAGCAGCAAACTGTGTTGATGCACCGCCCTGGCAGAAAATAACCTTGTAATTGTCAGGGATGTTCATAACCTCTTTGAAAAGGTCGCGTGCACCGAAAATAATCTCTTCATAAACCTTTGAACGGTGGCTCATTTCGAGAACTGACTGTCCGCTTCCTTTATAATCGAGCATCTCTGCAGCTGCTCTGTTGAGCACGCTTTCAGGGAGCATTGAGGGGCCTGCTGAGAAATTATAAACTCTTGCCATTGAAAAACATCCTTTCTATAAAATGCTTTCGCATTATTCTATGTGATAAACGATATATCGGTGAATACCAAAAGTCAGATTATTCTCCTGTTTCCATTTCGGTAATTCCGAGATCGCGAAGCTGAATCTCATCAACAACTGCGGGGCAATCTGTCATGGGTTCACTTGCATTCTGTACCTTCGGGTATGCGATAACGTCACGAAGTGATTCGCATCCGAGCATCTGCATAACAAGACGGTCAAGACCGATACCCATACCGCCGTGAGGAGGTGCACCATATTTGAATGCATCAAGAAGATAGCCGAACTTCGTGTGGGCTTCTTCCTCGCTCAGACCGAGAAGGGAGAAAATTCTGCCCTGAAGATCGGGGTTGGTGATTCTGATTGAACCTGAGCAAAGCTCAACACCGTTGAGAACAAGGTCATACGCCTTTGCTCTGACGGAAGCCTTGTCTGTTTCAAGGTAATCAAAGCATTCATCCATAGGCGATGTGAAAGGATGATGCATTGCAACAAACTGCTGTGCATCCTCATCCCAATCGAAGAAGGGGAATTCTGTAATCCAGAGAAGGTTATAAACACCCTCGGGGATGATATCAAGCTTCTTTGCAACAATCTGACGAAGTGAACCGAGAACTGAAAGAACAAGTGAATTCTTTGTGTCGCCTACGATGATAACTACGTCGCCTGCTTCAGCGCCTGCAGCCTTGAGCACCGCTGCCATTTCTTCCTCTGTGAGGAATTTTGCGAATGATGAGCTGAAAGTGCCGTCCTCATTCATTCTGACCCAGGCAAGTCCTTTTGCACCGATGCCTCTTGCTGTTTCTGTGAGCTTGTCGATTTCTTTTCTTGTGTAAACGTTAACAGCGTTCTTTGCGGTGATACCTCTTACGCTGCCGCCTGCCTCAATTGCACCCGTGAACACACCGAATCCGCAGTTTCTGACAGTTTCGGTCAGATCGTAGATCTCCATTCCGTAACGGGTATCGGGCTTATCGGAGCCGTAACGCTCCATAGCTTCTTTATAAGTGAGTCTGGGAAGAGGAAGCTTGATTTCTGCGCCGATTGCTTCTCTGAAAACTCTTTCCATATATCCTTCGCCGATTGCAAGAACGTCCTCCATATCAACGAATGACATTTCAAGGTCAATCTGTGTGAATTCGGGCTGACGGTCTGCTCTCAAATCCTCGTCACGGAAGCAACGGGCAATCTGCATATATCTGTCAAAGCCTGCAACCATTGAAAGCTGCTTGTAAAGCTGGGGTGACTGGGGAAGAGCATAGAACTTGCCCTTGTGAATGCGGCTGGGAACGAGATAGTCTCTTGCACCCTCGGGAGTTGACTTGATGAGGATGGGAGTTTCGATTTCAATGAAGCCGTTTTCGTCAAAATAGTCTCTTGTGATTTTTGTAATCTTGTGGCGAAGAAGAATATTCTTCTGAAGGTCGGGGCGGCGAAGATCAAGATAACGGTACTTGAGTCTTGTAAGCTCCGCTGTCTGGCAGTTTTCGATGATTTCAAAAGGAGGTGTTTCGCTCTTGTTGAGAATTCTGAGCTCTGTAACCTCGATTTCGATTTCGCCTGTAGGAATTTCGTTATTCTTTGCGGAACGCTCTCTGACGTTACCCTTTGCCATAAGAACGTATTCGCTTCTTGCAGAGGATGCCTTTTCAAAAACGTCCTTTGCTGTTGATTCGTCAAAAGCAAGCTGAACAATGCCCTCTCTGTCTCTCAAGTCAATGAAAATGAGAGCACCGAGATCTCTCTGGCGCTGAACCCAACCTGCAACAACAACCTCTCTGCCAACGTCAGAGATACGCAGGTTGCCGCAATAATCGGTTCTTTTAAGTCCTGTCATAAAATCCATTTATGTTAACTCCTTACGTGTTCTGATTAAAATAATGCGGATAAATCAACGTCGCCCATATCCTCACCGAACGAAAGGCGAAGAGCATCTGTTTCCTGCTTGATGAGAAACTGCATAAAATTCTCCGCAAGATCAGCAAGTTCAACCTCTGTAACCTCGCCCTTATCCATATTCTTGAGGTTTGCCTTGCCCTGCTCGATTTCATTATCACCGAGCACCATTGTGTATCTTGCACCGATTTTATCGGCATATTTCATCTGTGCCTTGAGTGATCTGCCTGCAACGTCTGTCTGTGCGCTGATACCGTTTGAGCGAAGCTCTGAAACGATTCTCATGGCCTCGAGTGCAGCGTTTTCACCCATAGGTGCGATATAAACTTCACAAGCGCCGGGTTTGGGAAGCTCAATGCCCTGAGCTTCAAGAAGCATAAGCAATCTGCCCGTACCCATTGCGAAACCGAGTGAAGGTGTGTGGGGACCGCCAAGCTCTTCAACAAGGCCGTCGTAACGTCCGCCACCGCAAACCGTACCCTGAGCGCCGATCTGATTTGAAACGAATTCAAAAACAGTGCGTGTATAGTAATCGAGACCTCTTACGATTCTCGGGTTAACTACGTAATTGATGTTCATAACGTCGAGATATTTCTTAACGCTCTCGAAGTGAGCAGAGCAATCCTCGCAGATATAATCGATGATTGCAGGCGCACCCTCGCAGATTTCTTTGCAGACGGGGCTCTTGCAGTCAAGAATTCTCATCGGATTTTTGCCAAGTCTTTCAAGACAAGTGGGGCAAAGATTCTCTTTCTTTGACTCAAAATATTCTCTGAGTGCGTTATGGTAGTTCTTTCTGCATTCGGGGCAGCCGATTGAATTCAGCTCAAGCTGAAGATTCTCAATGCCGAGGAATGCAAAAATTTCATTTGCAAGTGAAATAACCTCTGCATCTGCTGCAGGTGATGATGTGCCGAGCATTTCAACGCCGAACTGCTGGAACTCTCTCCATCTGCCTGCCTGAGGCTTTTCGTAACGGTAGCAGTTGATAACGTAGCATAACTTCTGGGGCAGAGCCTCGTTGAAAAGACCGTGCTCAAGGAATGCTCTTGCAACACCTGCAGTACCTTCGGGGCGAAGTGTGATTGATCTGCCGCCCTTATCGTCGAAAGTATACATTTCCTTCTGAACAACGTCGGTTGTTTCGCCAACGCCTCTCTGGAAAAGTTCGGTATGCTCGAAAACGGGGATGCGAAGTTCTCTGAATCCGAACTTACCCGCAATATCGATCACAACCTGCTCAATGAATTGGTTTTTATACACTTCAGAGGGCAGAATGTCTTGTGTTCCTTTTACTGCTTTTGTTATAAGTGCCATAAATTTATACTTCTTTCCTGAAAAAATCAAACTCTGTTTTAAGTGCAAATGGGGTCGTCTTGAACGACGACCCCCATAAATATGGTTTTCCCTTGCCGTATGCACATAGGGTGCAAACGATTATTTCGGATTGACAATATCTCTCCAGTCAAGGTCGCCTCTTGCAAGTGAATGAATCAGCGCCTCTGCGGTAGCGATATTGGTTGCAACGGGAACGTTATGAACATCACAAAGTCTGAGAAGGGTTGCTTCGTTAGGCTCGTTGGGCTTAGCGGTCAACGGATCTCTGAAAATGAGCAGAAGGTCAATCTCGTTGCAGGCAATTCTTGAAGCAACCTGCTGGTCGCCACCCTGAGTGCCGCTAAGGAACCTTGTGATATCAAGACCTGTTGCTTCCGCAACCATCTTGCCCGTTGTTCCTGTCGCAAAGATATTATGACGGCTCAAAATTCCGCAGTAAGCGATGCAGAACTGAGTCATAAGCTCTTTTTTAGCGTCATGTGCAATAATTGCAATGTTCATTATGCTGCCCCTTTCAGTGTACTTTGTGAAACTTAAATATTTCTGCCGTACTTTTAATACTAAATATATCTAATAATAACAACTTTCAAATAAATCTGTCAAGTACCTGCAAAAAAATTTTTATTATTCTGCGGTCTCTTCAGCAGGTGTTTCTGCCTCCGGTTCGGTGTTTTCAGCGATTTCATCCTCTTCAACCTTAACTGCAACGGCTGTGATGAGTTTTTCACCCTCTGTTACCTTCATAACGCGAACGCCCTTTGAAGGTCTTGCGCAAAGGCGAATACCCTTTTCGCCGCCCATCGGGATACGGATAATGATACCGTCTGTTGAGATAAGCATAAGGTCATCTGCAGGGTCAACAACCTCAACTGTAGCAACGTCACCGTATTCCTTGACGTGATAGTTTGTAAGACCCTTACCGCCTCTTGACTGCAGACGGTAGTTATCGATTTCGCTGAGTCTGCCGTAACCGGTTTCGCTAACGGTAAGTACCTTCTTGCCGGGGATGAGAATATCCATTCCGATAACCTCGTCACCCTCACGCAGTTCAATCGCCTTAACGCCTCTTGCGGTTCTGCCGATAGCTCTTGCGCCCTGCTCGTTGAAGGAAATTGACATACCCTTCTTTGTTGCAACGATAAGATTATCGTTACCCTCTGTGAGCTTAACCCATGCGAGCTCATCGTCATCGTCAAGATTGATTGCGATGATACCGTTTTTGCGGATGTTCTTATACAAATCAAGCTCGGTACGCTTGATGATACCGTTTCTTGTTGCCATGCAGAGGAAATAATTTTCCTCACCGAATTCGGGAACACGAATCATCGCTGAAACTCTTTCGCCCTCTTCAATCGGGAGAAGGTTAACAATGTTCATGCCCTTGCTCTGACGTGAGCCTTCGGGGATTTCATAGCCCTTGAGTCTGTATGCTCTGCCCTTTGTGGTGAAGAACATAACGTAATCGTGGGTTGAGCAGGTGAACATTGTCTTAACAACGTCCTCTTCACGTCTGGTAAGACCCTTAACACCTCTGCCGCCTCTGTTCTGCTGTCTGTATTCGCTCATCGGGATACGCTTGATGTAGCCCATATCAGTGAGTGTGAATACGCAGGTTTCTTCGGGGATGAGATCCTCGATATCAACCTCGCCTGAAACGTTAACGATTTCGGTCTTTCTGTCATCTGCGAATCTGTCGCGGATTGCCATAGCCTCTGTCTTAACGATTTCAAGCACCTTTGCTTCATCAGCAAGGATTGAGTTATATTCGGCAATCTTCTCTTTAAGCTCGTCAAGTTCGTTTGTGATCTTGAGAATTTCAAGACCTGCCAACTGACCGAGACGGAATGCAACGATAGCCGCTGCCTGAGGATCGTCGAAATCGAATTTTTCCATAATTGCAGCCTTGGCTTCTGCCTGACCGCCTTTACAAGCTCTGATCGTGGCGATGATATCGTCGACAATATCAATAGCTTTTGCAAGACCTTCAAGAATATGAGCTCTGTCTGTAGCCTTCTTGAGGTCGAATCTTGTTCTTCTGACAATAACTTCAGACTGGAATTTGATATAGTGGTTGAGCACTTCCTTGAGGGTGAGCTGCTTGGGCTCACCATTAACAAGGGCAATCATAATAACGCCGAAGGTATCCTGAAGCTGTGTGTATGAGAAAAGCTGATTGAGAACAACCTGAGGATTTGCATCTCTCTTGAGGTCGATTGAAATCAGCATACCCTTCTTTGAAGAGTAGTCGTTAACGTCGGAAATACCTTCGATTCTCTTATCTTTAACAAGGTTTGCAATGCTCTCAATGAGTCTTGCCTTGTTGACCATATAAGGAATCTCGGTAACCTGAATTTCAAATCTGCCGTTCTTTTTCTCAATGATTTCTGTCTTTGCACGCAGAGTGATTTTACCTCTGCCCGTTGCATAAGCGGCTCTGATACCCGATCTGCCCATAATAACGCCTTTTGTGGGGAAGTCGGGACCCTTGATATGCTCCATCAAGCCGTCAAGCTCGATGTCGGGATTATCAATCAGAGCACACATACCGTCGATAACCTCACCGAGATTGTGGGGAGGAATGTTTGATGCCATACCAACGGCAATACCAACCGAGCCGTTAACAAGAAGATTGGGGAATCTTGAGGGCAATACGGTGGGCTCTTTAAGACGGTCATCGTAGTTTGTTGTAAAATCAACCGTATCCTTGTCGATATCGGTGAGCATTCTCAAAGCGATTCTGCTCATTCTTGACTCTGTATAACGGTAAGCTGCAGGGGGGTCACCGTCAACGGAGCCGAAGTTACCGTGACCGTCAACGAGAGTGTATCTCATTGAGAAGGTCTGGGCAAGTCTTACCATTGCATCGTAAACCGATGCGTCACCGTGAGGATGATAACGACCGAGCACGGCACCGACGGTATCAGCGCACTTTCTGTATGCCTTGTCGGGTGTAAGACCGTTTTCGTGCATTGTGTAAAGAATTCTGCGGTGAACGGGTTTGAGACCGTCTCTTACGTCGGGAAGAGCACGGGATGTAATAACCGTCATCGAGTAATCAAGGAATGACTTGCGTACTTCCTTGTTAAGGTCAATATTTATAATCTTTTGGGTGTCGCGTGCGTCACCAAAGGTCATTTTTCAGTTCAGTCCTTTCGTAGAGCAATACTCCGTTTTATATATCGAGATTCTGAACGAATTTTGCATTCTGTTCGATAAATTCGCGGCGGGGTTCAACCTTGTCACCCATCAGAATGGAGAAGGTTTCGTCAGCCTCCATAGCATCCGCAAGGGAAACGCGGAGCATAATTCTTGTTGCGGGGTCCATTGTTGTTTCCCAGAGCTGGTCGGGGTCCATTTCACCAAGACCTTTATATCTCTGGATATCGCAGGCTCCGCCGAATTCCTCGATTTTTTCGTCTCTTTCTTCATCAGAGAAAGCATAGGCAAACTTCTTGCCCTTGCTGATTTTGAACAGCGGAGGCTGTGCAAGGAAAACGTGACCCTCTTCAATAAGGGGACGCATATATCTGAAGAAGAACGTAAGAAGAAGAACTCTGATATGCGCACCGTCAACGTCAGCATCGGCCATGATGACGATTTTTTCATAACGGAGCTTGTTGAGGTCGAACTCGTCACCGATACCGGTACCGAGAGCCATAACGATGGGCTGAAGCTTTTCGTTGCCGATAACTCTGTCGAGTCTTGCCTTTTCAACGTTAAGCATCTTACCCCAAAGAGGAAGAATTGCCTGATAAGTTCTGTCTCTGCCTTCCTTTGCAGAGCCGCCTGCCGAGTCACCCTCTACGATGTAGATTTCCGTGCCTTCAGCCTGCTTTTCGGTGCAGTCTGCAAGCTTACCGGGGAGTGAGTTGCCTTCAAGGACAGACTTTCTT
>JAGBUT010000260.1 GCA_017630695.1 Clostridia bacterium | reverse complement strand
CCGTATAAACCGTTCCGTCAGTGCACAAAAGTGCCGCACCGACAGAAAAACCCGAATACGGCGAATATGACATTTTTCTCGCTTCAAGCGCAAGATTAACAAGTTGAGAATTATTCATCGGCAGTCTCCAGAGCTATTTCAATCATTTTATTAAAAGTCTGTTCTCTTTCGAGAGCCGTGCATTCTTCTCCGCCCGCAAGAGGGCAATCCGAAATCGTGCATATTGCAAGAGCTTTCTTTCCGCTTCTTGCGGCATTCATATAGAGTGCCGCCGCTTCCATTTCAACAGCAAGCACGCCCATCTTCTGCCAATCGGCAAGGCTTGATGCGTCATCATAGAAATTATCGGAAGAAAGGATATTACCGATAAAAGGCTTCACTCCGAGTCTTTCGGCTGCATTAACAGCCTTTTGAAGAGTTTTGAAATCCGCCGTCGGTGCAAATGTACCCGGCAATCTGTATTGCTCGGCATATGCGGAATTAGTGCATGCACCGAGACCGAAAACAACATCGCGAAGATGAAGTTCGGGACTGATTGCACCCGCAGAACCGACTCGGATTATAGTATCAACATCATAAAAATTATAAAGCTCATAGGAATAGATTCCGATTGATGGCATACCCATACCCGATGCCATAACGGAAACACGCTTTCCTTTGTAATAACCCGTATATCCCTGAACACCCCTTGTGTTATTCACAAGCACGGGATTCTCAAGGAAATTCTCTGCAATATATTTTGCCCTCAGAGGGTCACCCGGCATAAGCACGGTTTTTGCAAAAGCATCTTTTTCTGTTGCTGCGATATGCGGTGTTGGTAAATTACTCATAATATCCCACCTTAATAACCTGTTACTTCCTGATTCTTGACCAGCTTTACAATTGCGCTTGTGCCGAGTCTTTCGCAACCGAGGTTGAGAAAATCCTGCGCATCATCAAGCGATCTGATACCGCCTGCAGCTTTCATTTTAACATTTTCACCGATGTTTGCGGCAAAAAGAGCGATATCCTCTCTTGTTGCACCGCCCTTTGAAAAGCCCGTTGAGGTCTTGATGAAATCTGCGCCCGATTTGGTAACAACCTTGCACATTTCAATTTTTTCTTCATCTGTCAGGAGACAGGTTTCGATGATTACCTTTAATATTTTGCCCTTGCATGCAGCTTTTACAGCTTTGATTTCTTCGAGCACTTCGTCGTATTTTTTATCCTTTACTTTGCCAACATTGATTACCATATCAATCTCATCGGCACCGTTTCCAACTGCATCTGCAGCCTCAAAAACCTTTGCGGCAGGCGTTGAATAACCGTTAGGGAAGCCAATAACCGTACATATTGCAAGTTTGTCACCGACATATTCTTTTGCCTGCTTAACAAACGATGCAGGGATGCAAACACTTGCAGTTGAATATTTCATTCCGTCATCGCAGATACCTTTTATCTGCTCCCACGTTGCGTCAACAGCGAGAAGAGTATGGTCACAATGAGAAAGAATTTTATTGATATCCATTAGGTTTTCTCCTTATAATGCGTATTTTTCTATCATCTGTGCTACACCGTCAACAGCATTTGAAGGTGCAACTGCTTTTGCCGCTGATTTGCAGATATCGTTGCCGTTTTCCATCGCAAATGAAAGACCTGCAAATTCAAGCATCGGGCAATCGTTTTCAGCGTCTCCGAATGTCATAACCTCATCCGCAGTGATACCAAGCACACCGCAAAGACCGTTGAGTGCCGTTCCTTTATCTGCACCGAGTGCGGTTGCGGCAAGTTCGCCCCTGACCGCAGAGGTCATAACAAGATTTCTTTCTTTGAAGAAATTAACAATCGCATTTTCGTTTTCGCCCATTGAAAAAACGTCAATAACTTCAACACCGCTTTCGCCGATAACCTCGGCAAGGCTGTCGCAAAGAGTTACTCTTGAAATGAAATCACGAAGAAACTCTTCAGGCAAACCCGTATCAGCCGCATACTCAAGAGCTGAATTCTGAATATAAATTCTGCCTCCGAGATAGATATGATAATGCACGGGCAGGCTGTTGAGAAACTCAACTGCTTCAAGAGCAATTTTATTCGGCACGAGAGTTGAATAGACATATTCGTTGGCATTGCGGTCATAAACCGCTGCACCGTTTGAACTGACAACGTAATCCGCAAACGGAATCTGTGCGGTAACGGAATCTGTAAATCGCAGCGTTCTGCCCGTTGCGATAGCAATTTTTATTCCCTTTTCGTGAGCGCAAAACAACGCTTTCTTTGTTCTTTCGGTAACAGTCATATGTTCGGGAGCCATAAGTGTTCCGTCAAGATCTGATGCAATAAGTTTAACTGCCATTTTTACTACCTCTAACTAATAAACATATATCTAAAGTATATCATTCACAATCATCACAGTCAAGAAACATAAAAGGTAAACAAGAAATTATTTACGTATTTTTACCGTAAACTCTCGCAAATGATGGATTCTGTCACTTTTTGACGATTTATTTTAATATTTACTTGATTTTTTCTTTTTTGATATTGATTTTTAGCCAAATTTGCTGTATAATTGTGACGAATCGGAACGCATCGAGGCGATTTTATGTATTATGCAACAAAAAGAACACTGATTATTGATAAAGAGCGTATAATTCAATACGGTATAGCAGATGAAACAGCGGAATTCTGCTTTTTTACGCAAAATGAAGATGAAGCACTGAATCTTGCTAAGCTTCTTAACGAATGCAAAGTTGAAAGAGTACACGTGCTTGATATAATAGAAGATATGTTTTACACGTAAAAAGCCACGCAAAGCGGAGAAACCTTCGCCCTGCGCGGCTTTATTTTAGTTGGGATATTTGATTTTTCTGCCCGTGATAAGAGTAGCAAAGCTGTGGTAAATAGCATCACCGAGCTTTTTCCAGAATCCCTTGAAAGCAATGTCAAGAGCTGTTCTGAAACCGTAATCATCGCCGTCTGCTTTATAAGCAAATGCATCCTTGATGCCGAAAAGCTCGTTCCAGCGGACAACTTTTGTTGAATAAACAGAGGTGTCGTTTTCATCAATCTCAATCATTCTGTAACCGTAACCCGTTGAATAGCTGTCACCGTTATAGCGAGTGCTGATTGAGTTAACAATATCAATCCCCTGATTCTTAACACTGAAGCCATTCATATGCTCATGACCCGAGAAAACGGCAAGAACGTCGCCCGTTTCAACCATCGCATCGAACTGACCAAAGTTTTCATATCCGCAGCAAGGCGTTTCGGTAAGAATACCGTGATTCTCCTGCTCGGGATCAAAGCGGTAATATTCACCGTCATTATATTTGTGTTTAAAAGTGAAAAGACCTGATTTATCTGTCTTTTCAAGAACGTCATAAATCTCCGGAACAATGATATGCTGGAAAGCAAGAGAATAAACTACCTCGCCGCCATTTGCTTCTTTAAGTGCCGCAGCCTCATTTTTATACCACTCAATCTGGTCTGCCTGCACACAGGAATAATTACCTGCGCTGTCATAATCGCCCGAATCGAAAACCCAGACGTTGAACTTTACGGAATTACCGTTCGAAGCGTAAACGGGAAGACTGTACGTACCGCAGCCCGAAAGAGCCTCACCATCATCAACCGAAACGGAGCAGGAGTATGTGTTGTAATAAGCCATAAGCTCTTCTCTTGACATTGAGCCGACTTCGGAATCGTGGTTGCCGAAGGTTACGGCAACGGGGATATCTCTCTGCTCAAAAACGCCCATCAGCTTATCAATAAGAGCCTTTGTTGCATCGGCATCATTATAATTCTGAACGTTATCACCCGTTATAACAACGAGGTCGGGATTTTCTCTGTCGCAAGCCTGACCGATTGCCCATACAGACGCAT
>JAGBUT010000259.1 GCA_017630695.1 Clostridia bacterium | reverse complement strand
TAATACGGGCGGGAATCTCACGATTCCCGCCTTTTACACAGATAAAGGAACTTTATTTAGCAGGAGAATTTTAATGAAAATCAATTTTGTTATTCCTTGTCTTCTCGGCATGGAATCTCTTATTGCAAACGAATTGAAAGAGCTTGAGGCAGAAAACGTTGTCAGTGAAAACGGACGAGTTCTTTTCAGCGGTGATGAAAACATTCTTGCAAGAGTAAATATCTGCTCAAGATTTGCAGAGAGAGTTCAGATACTTATCGGTTCATTTGAAGCAAGAAGCTTTGAAGAGCTTTTTCAAGGAACAAAGGCTCTCCCTTGGGAAGAATGGATAGGCTCACTCGATGCCTTCCCTGTAAAAGGTTATTCAATCAATTCTGCTCTTTTCAGCACACGTGACTGCCAGGCTATCATCAAAAAGGCGGTTGTTGAGAGACTTAAATCGAAATATTCAATCAGCTGGTTTGAAGAAACGGGTCCCGTTCATCAGATTCAGTTTTCAATTATGAAGGATAAGGTTTCGCTTCTTATCGATACCTCGGGTATGGGCCTTCACAAAAGAGGCTACCGCCTTGATGCGAACGGTGCTCCTATCAAGGAAACTCTTGCAGCGGCACTCTGTAGTCTTTCGCATTTAAGACCTTACCACAAACTCTATGACCCTATGTGTGGTTCAGGCACGATTCTTATTGAAGGTGCGATGATGGCGGCAAACAAAGCTCCCGGTCTTAACAGAAGCTTCTCGGCAGAACGTTTCAGCGTTATTCCGAGAAACGTATGGGATGAAGAAAGAGAGCGTGCAAGAAGCCTTGAGAGACCTTGCGATGATTTTGAAGGCTTTGGGTCCGATATCGATCCCAAGGCGATTGAGATTGCAAAAATCAATGCTCACAGAGCAGGCGTAAGCTCGAAACTCAATTTCAGCCTTTGCGACGTTGCAGATTTCAAACCGCTTACCGAAAAGGGCACGCTCATCTGCAATCCTCCTTACGGTGAAAGACTTCTTGAACTTTCGGAATGTGAAAAAATCTATGCCGCTATGGGCAAAGCCTTTGAGCAGAAACACGGCTGGTCATACAGCATTATCAGTCCCGATGAAGAGTTTGAAAAAGCTTTCGGACGCAAGGCTGATAAGAGAAGAAAGCTTTATAACGGTATGATTAAATGTCAGCTTTATATGTATTTTAAATAAACGGAAAGGGTAGAGAAGGATGAAACACATTTTTATTATCAACCCTGCAGCAGGTCAGGGGAAATCACTCGGATTTATCAGACCCAAAATTGAAGAAGTATGTCAGAAGTACAGCCTCGACTGTGAAATTTATATTACAAAGGCACAAGGCGACGGTATCGATTTTGTAAGAGAAAAGGCAAAAACCGGAGAAGAAATCCGTTTTTATGCTTGTGGCGGTGACGGTACACTCTATGAGGTAGTAAACGGTGCATATGGCTACGAAAACGTTCAGGTTGCCGTTGTTCCTCTCGGTTCGGGTAATGACTTTATCCGTCTTTTCGGAACAAAAGAAGAGTTCCTTGAGCTTGATGATCAGATAAACGGTGTTCCCGTTGAGTTTGACGTTATCAAATGCGGTGACGAAATCGCAATCAATCAGTGCTCGATGGGTATGGATGCCGAGGTTTGTGCAATGCAGGGCAAAATCAAAAAGCTTCCTCTCGTAACAGGTGAGGGCGCATATTATATCGGATGCCTTTATGCAATCATCAAAAAGTTCAAGAATCGCTTTACTTATACAATCGATGACGGCGAAACTGTAACAGATGACGTGCTCTTCTGCTTTGCAGGTAACTCACGTTGGTACGGCGGCGGATTCAAAGCTGCTCCTCTTGCTCTTCCCGAGGACGGTCTGCTTGACTTTGTTCTTGTAAAGAGCGGATTCTCACGTCTTAAGCTCGTTTCTCTTCTTAACATTTATAAGAGAGGCGAACATCTTGATTGGAAAGAAACAACCTTCAAGAGAGGTAAGAAAATCGTTATCCACAGCGAAAAGCCTGCTGCTGTCAACGTCGACGGTGAATGCAAGTTCGTAACCGATACTTCATTTGAAATCGTTGAAAAGGGCATTACTTACGTTGTGCCTGCAAAATCAGAATTCCTTAAAGAACGTGCAAAACGTCTTGCAGAATCAGAAAAATAATTCAGATGCGCAGTTTAAGATATCTTTGCGGATATCTTGTTAAACTGCGCTCTTTTTGAGGTAGAAGATGAAAAATTCAAATACAATCAGATTCAACAGCATTGGCAAATTGAGGGTTATGCAGGTCAGTGACCCGCAGGATATGAAGTTTGTACGTAAAGCGATGGTTAAAATGCTTGATAACGCATATGATTCGCTTCGCCCCGATCTTGTTCTTTTCACGGGCGACAATATTCTCGGCAACCATCTTCTTGATGCCCGTTTCGGCAATAAACCCGTTGCAGGCGGTAAATCCGCAACGTATGAGATAATGCGTGATTCAATCCGTCACATTGCCGCACCTCTTGAAAAGAGGGGAATTCCCTTTGCGATGATTTACGGTAATCACGACGACAGAAATGATATCTCAAAGCGTGAGCAAGCTGATATATTCCGCAGTTATTCGTGCTGTCTGCCGATGAATACAAGTGCAAACGGTCTTGATTGCGATACTTATAACATTCCCGTTCTTCCGAGTGAAGGCGATAAACCCGTTTTCAATTTCTGGATGCTTGATTCAGCTTGGTATGATAAAAAAGAGGACCGTTGCTACGAAAAAATCAAGCCCGAAACAGTTGAATGGTATAAAAAGACGTCAGCCGAACTTAAAGAGAATAACGGTGGAGAGGTTGTGCCCTCACTGATGTTTATGCATATTCCTCTGCCTGAAATTGAAAATCTTATTGAACCTTGTATGCCTGATGAAATCGGAGCAGTCAAGACTCCCAACAGAGGCTGGTGCAGACTCATTCCCGATATCACAAGAGGCTCAATGGGTGAATATCCCTGCGTGCTTGAGGATGACGGCGGTCTTTTTGATGCGGTTATTGAATGCGGTGACGTTAAGGGCATTGTTTCGGGTCACGACCACACAAACTGTTTTGAGGGCATTTATAAGGGAATCGAATTTATTGCAACCTCCTGCGCATCATTCCGTTGCTACGGAAATGAAACAAGAGGTGTTCGTATTTTTGAATTCGACGAAAGAGACCCCTCCGAATATATTACGTATTTCTTCAACTATTCCGACCTTTGCGGCAGGGGAGCAGGTGCAAGGCTTCGCTATGCCGTTGATGCAGACGGATATCTCCAGGAAAAAACTTCATTTATCACTGAAGCGGCATCAACCGCAGTTTCGGCAATCGGTGCGATGCTTAATTTCAAAAAGGAGAAATAAGCGTGAAAAATTCATCTGTCAAAACCACGAAGCTTGGCTTCAAGCTTTGGTTTTCGGTAATCATTTTCGGTCTTATCGGTCAGATTGCGTGGATTGTTGAAAATATGTATTTTTCAAAATTTATGCAGAATAACGTTGAGCCCGAGCCTTACGCAACAACGCTTATGGTTGCTCTTTCCGCAATTGCGGCAACGGTTGCAACAGTTTTAGGCGGAGCACTCTGCGATAAAATCGGCAAAAGAAAACCGATTATCTGTTGGGGATATATCCTCTGGGGTGTTTCAACGATTGCTTTCGCTTTCATTCCCGTTGATATCGCAATGGAAACGAAGCTTAAGATGGTAGCGGTCATCGTTATTATGGACTGCGTGATGTCATTTATCGGTGCGGCGGCAAACGATGCAGCATTCAATACCTGGGTAACCGATATTTCCGACACAACAAACCGAGGCAAGATTGACGTAGTGCTCGCAATTATGCCGGTTGCGGCAATGGGTGTTGTTTTTATCGGTCTTGATTCGCTCACAAGCGGCAAAGAGCATTGGGGCGAATTCTTCACCGTTCTCGGTCTTGTGCCTATTGTTGGCGGTATACTCGGTCTGTTTATGCTCAAGGATGCTTCAAACATCACAAAGGCTGATACCTCGGATTATTGGAACAACGTTTTCTACAGCTTCAAACCCTCTGTAATAAAAGATAATAAGATGCTTTACGTATGTCTGCTCGGCAGTACCTTTTCGGGAGCATCGATTCAGGTTTATCAGTCATATCTTATCAATTTCGTTGAAAAAACACTCGGAATAACCGATTACGTAATTCCGTTGATTGTCATTGTTCTCGGTTCTGCGGTGCTTTCGGTTATTATGGGCAATCTTATGGATAAATTCGGCAAGGAGAAGTTTTATTACCCCACAATTCTTGCAAACGTTATCGGTGCGGTGATTGTCTATTGCCTCAAATACGTTCTCGGTGATGAAACGAAGATGCTTGCTCTTATTATGGCAGGCGGTGTGCTTGTTATGGGCGCATCTCTCGTTATGGCAGGTCTTTTCCTCGGTGCATTCAGAGATTACATTCCTCATGGTAAAGAAGGCTCGTTTATGGGTATGAGAATGTTCCTTTTTGTTCTTGTGCCTATGATTATCGGCCCTGCGGTTGCACAGTTTACAATCAACAGTGTTGATATGAGAGCGTCCGACGGCACAATTCTTTATCCTCCCGAGCTTTTCCTTGCAGGTGCGGTTGTTGTTGTCTTTGCGGTTGTTCCTGCATATTTCGTAAAGAAAAACGATAAGGTTATCAGAGCAAAACTCATCAAAGAAAAAGAAGAAGCAATGAAATAAGGAGAAAAAATATGATTGGACTTATTGATATCGGCGGCGGTATGCGCGGCGTTTATACAAGCGGCATTTATGATTATCTGCTCGACCACGACGTGAAAATAGATTATTGCATCGGTGTTTCCTCGGGCAGCGGCAATCTTCTCAATTTCGTTGCAAAGCAGAGAGGCAGAAACGAAAGATTCTATTCTGAATACTCTTTCGACAGGGATTATTTCGGCCCCGTTGCCGCACTTAAATCAGGAAATCTCATCAATCTGAATTATATTTATTCAGGTATTTCAAACAGTACGGGTAAAGACCCCATTGACTTTGAAACGTTTATGGCAAACGAGTGCCGTTTCACCTGCGTTATAACAGATGAAAAAACAGCAACACCCAGATATTGCACGAAAGAAGATTTCAAACAAGATGATTATACCGTGCTCAAAGCGGCTTGTGCATTGCCCGTTGCGTGCAGACCCGTTAAGATTAACGGTAAAAAATATTTTGATGGCGGTGTTTCTGACCCGATTCCGATTAAAAAGGCTTTTGCAGACGGATGCGATAAGGTTATCGTCTGCATTACTCAGCCCAGAGATTTCAGAAAAACCAAAATCAGTCCGTTAGCAAATATCCTGCTTGCTAATCATCCCAAGGTGCTTGAAAATGTGTTGATTATGCATAATATGTATAACAACGGTATTGAGGAGCTTCTTGAGCTTGAGAGGCAAGGCAAGGTGCTTGTTGTTGACCCCGAATATTGTTTCGGAGTTGATACCATAAAACGTGATAAAGAGGGTATGAAGAGCCTTTACGAGCTTGGATATGCCGACGGCAAGAAGATTGAGGATTTTGTCAATAAAACAAAAGCTGAAATGAAATAAAAAATAACGGTACGCTAACGTGAAAAGTTAACGTACCGTTTTTATTATGCCTTTATTCTGCCGGTGATTTTTCCGATAAGAGTAAATATTGCAAAAACGACGATGTCAGCAATAACAATCGTTGAGCCAACGGGCGTGCCACCGATAATTGCAATAATCAGACCCGTAAGGGTGCAGAAAACGGAGATAACCGCCGCACCGATAATTACCGAGAAGAAGCTTTTGAAAACTCTCATTGCGGTCAGGGCAGGGAATATGATGAGTGCGGAAACAAGAAGTGCACCAACGAGATTCATCGCAAGAACAATAACAACCGCAGTAACAACAGCAATGAGATTGTTATAAAGCTTTGTGTTTGTGCCCGTTGCGTTTGCGAATCCTTCGTCAAACGTTACTGCAAAGATTTTGTGATAGAAAATCACGAAAACAAGGATAACCACAATTGCGAGAACCGTGCAGAGAATGATGTCGCTATTTGTGAGTGTGAGAATCGACGTTGAGCCGAAAAGCGTTGTGCAAACGTCACCGCTGATATTTGACGAAACGGAGAAAACGTTCATCAGAAGATATCCGAATGCGAGTGTGCCGACGGATATCATAGCTATAGCGGCATCGCCCTTGATTTTGCCGTTTGAGTTGATGCCGAGAAGGATGACGGCTGCAACGATTGTAACGGGCAAGGTGACTGTCATAGGTGCAAGGCTGCAGACGGCTGCGACTGCGAGTGCCCCGAAAGCAACGTGCGAAAGACCGTCGCCAATCATTGAATATCTTTTCAGCACAAGCGAAACACCGAGGAGCGAAGCACACAGTGAAATCAGAACACCTGCAATCAGAGCGTATTGAACAAAGGTGAAGCTGAGATAATGAGTAAGAGTTTCAATCATTGTGCGTCACCTCCCTGCGAAAAGATGCGGCAGACGTCGCTCTTGAGGTAATCCTTCTTCTTGCCGAAAAACAACGGTGTGTTACCGATGTGAAGGATGTGGGAAGCGTTTTCGATTGCACCGTTCATATCATGTGAAACCATAATGACGGTTATGCCGTTTTGGTTGATTTCTTTTATCATTGAATAGAGATTTTGTGTTACGAGAGGATCAAGACCTGCAACGGGCTCGTCGAGAATGAGCAGTTTTTTTGTTGCACAAAGAGCTCTTGCGAGGAGCACTCTTTGTTGCTGACCGCCTGAAAGCTCTCGGTAGCATCTGTCAGCAATATCCGAGATGCTGAGCTTTTCCATATTTTCAGCGGCTGTTTTCTTTTGAGATGCAGAATAAAACGGTTTTAATCCGCAACCGTTAAGACAGCCTGAAAGAACGATTTCTCTTACCGATGCAGGGAAGTCTTTCTGCACAACAGTCTGCTGCGGAAGATATCCGATTTCTTTGCGATTAAGACTGCGGTCAAAAGATATTTTGCCTGAAATAACGCTTTTTTGACCGAGCAGGGATTTCATCAGCGTACTTTTGCCTGAACCGTTTTCGCCGATTATGCACAGATAATCGCCTTCGTTAACCTCAAAATCAAGACCCGTCACGATGGGTTTGCCTTCATAGCCGAGCGAAACGTTTTTGCATTCAATCAAAGCCATCAGTTCAGAGCCTCCTTAAAGATTTCAAGATTGGATTTCATAATTTCATAGTAGCTTGTCCCGTTTTCGATATCCTGCGAAGAGATTGTCTGGCAGGAGTCAACGGTGAGTGCTTTTGCTCCCGTTGCATCACAAACGGTACGGGCTGTTTTGCCGTCAGAGCCTTCAAGAATCAGCACGTATGAAAGAGAGTTTTCTTTCGTTTCGCTGATAAGTTTTGCAAAGGTTTCGGCAGTTACTTCGGATTCCGATGAGCAACCCGTGAAAGCGGCTATGTGCGAGATGCCGTAATCGTGGGTAAGATATCCGAAGGGGAATCGATCTGCAAAAAGCAGAATATCCTTATTTGCATCTGCAAAAGCCGATTCATATTCCTTATCAAGAAGCTCAAGCTTATTGACGTATGCATCGGTATTTGCTCTGTATTTTTCAGCATTATCAGGGTCGATTGCGCAGATTTCTTCGCAAAGACCTTTTACAATTTTAACGGAATTTTTGAGGGAAAGCCAGATGTGCTCATCGGCATCCTCGGGTGAGTGATGATTATCGTGAGAAGTGTGGTCATGAGTATGGTTGCCGCCGTGTTCAAGGCTTTCGATATCCTTGAGAGAAAGCGTGTCAACAAAGTCCATTATTGCAACAGATTTGAGATTGGGGTTTTCGTTTGAGTCAATGACTCTCTCTACCCACGAATCCGAAGCTCCGCCGATATAAACAAACATAGTTGCCGTGCGTATTTCAACAATATCCTTTGCAGTGGGCTCAAATCCGTGCAGGTCAGAGCCGCCGTTGATAAGCAGAGAAAGGTTTTCATCTGTACCGAGAATATTTTTTATATAGTCATATTGCGGAAAGGTTGTGCAAACGATTTTCATTTCATCCTGCGTTGCGGTGTAATCCGAGCAGGAGCAAAGTGAAATCAACAGCATAACCGCCACAACAAAAAGCGATATGATTCTTTTCATTTTTCCTCCGAGTAAAACGCTGTTATTCCTTGCACTCTCCGCATTTTCCGAGCAGAAGAGTGTGACTGTCGATTTCAAAGCCGGTGTTATTCTGGATAATCGACGTAACACCGCTGTCAAGGTGATAAACCTTGCCGCAGTCAGTGCACTTGATGTGAAGGTGGTTTTCGCATTTTTCATCGGAGATATATTGGTAAACAAAGCTTCTGCTGTTACCCTTGACGGTTCTGTGAACAAGGTTTTCTTCAACGAGCTTTGTCATAAGGCGATAAACGGTGCTCTGGCTTATAGGGTCACCGCTGAGACCTTCGATAATTTCTTCTATTGTAAAAGCTTTTTCCGAATTGGTTTTTAAAAAATCCAGCAGACTTTTACGCTGATGGGTATGATATGTTTTCATTATCATATTCCTCCGAATTTGAGAATAACTCCTAAATTATTATACATACTTTTCAATTAAAGTCAATAAGGTAACTTGACTTTATTATAATAATGTTTTAAAATAATAGAGTCATTTTACAACGCAGTTCAAAAGGCTGCAGATTAATTTCAGGAGGCAATTATGGCTAAAAGAATTTTATCTCTCGTTATTGCGATGTGTATGGTTTTCGGCGCATTCGTATTCGCTTCTGCTGAAGAAGCTCCTACGCTCAGATTTGATGAAAACGGCGAATTCAAGGTGCTTCACCTTTGTGACCTTCAGGATGAATATCCCGCAGAGCAGGCAATGTATGATTATATCAACACTGTTATCGAAATGTATGAGCCTGACCTCATCATTCTTGGCGGTGACAACACTGTAGGCGAGGAAGCAACAAAAGAAGCTGCAATCGAAGAACTTGTAGCTCCCTTTGTTGAAAACGAAGTTTATTTTACTCTTGTTTTCGGTAACCACGACTATCAGCAGGGTTATAACAACGATGAGCTCTTCGAAATGTATAAGAGATACGGCGGCGAATACTGCCTTGCTTATGATGCAGTTCCCGAGCTTCACGGCACAGCAACACATAACCTTCCCATCTACGCTTCAAACAGCGACGAAATCAAGTTCAATCTCTGGATGTTCGATTCAGGCACATACGTTCAGGATGAAAACGGTGATGATATCGGTTATGACTGTGTAACAGAAGATCAGATCAAATGGTACAAAGAAACAAGCGATGCTCTTGCACAGCAGGCAGGCGAAAAGGTTCCTTCACTCGCATTCCAGCACATCATTGTTGGCGAAGTTTATGATGCTCTCTTTGCAGAAATTCCCTTCGCTCTCGGTGAACTCACAAGAGAATTCAACGGTAAGATTTATTCATTCTTCCCCAAGCTTCATAATTTCAGCGGCTTCCTTCTTGAATATCCTTGCCCCGGTGTTTATAACTACGGTCAGTTTGATGCTATGGTAGAGCAGGGTGATGTTCTTGGTATCTTCTCTGGTCACGATCATACAAACGATTTCGAAACAGAGATTGACGGTATCAAAATTATCAATACACCCAGCGCAACACAGTCTCACTATTCAAGCCCTGTAAACAACGGTGCACGTCTTATCACAATCAAAGAGAATGACACTTGGAACTTCACAAGCGAAGTTATCACCTACAACGATCTCATTATTAACAACGCAGATTTCGCAGAGAAAATCGGCGCAAGTAAGTTTGAAGCAATCCTTATGAACGTGCTTGGCGATTTCGCACTCGCAATTACAAAGGTTGCATCCATTTTCTCGGCTATCATTTTCTAAAAAAATTAATCCACCGATTCGATTGAGTCGGTGGATTTTTATTTTTGTTATTCAGCTTTCTGAAGCTGTTTTTTGAGTTCCTCAAACTTTTTATTTGTTTCTCTCTGGTTAACCCAGAAAACAACCTCAAGCTCTGCAATACCTCCGAGAATATGCCAGAGTGAGTGGCCATGGAAGTTACCGAGCAGGAATCCGTTGATTTCATTGTCTCCCCAGAGTGAGGTGATAACAACGGCGATAAGAAGAGTTGAAACAAGAAGGATAAGAAGTCCTTTTTCTGTTTTTTCCATAAACTTGAAGTTTGAGCCGAAGAGATAGAAAAGAGGAACAGCGGTAAGGAAGCAGCCAAGCTCTGCAAGAGAAAGACCGCCTGTTTTGCCGTCCATAGGAGCTCCGCCTCCGCCAATGTAAAGGGGACGGTTATGGATAACGAAAACTTCGTATGTAAGAACTGCGATAACAATCAGCATAATTGCAGTTACAACACCGATGAAAGCTGTACGCTTTTTGCATTTTTCAGGATGGAATTCAAGAGTTGCACAGCAAGCACCCCACCACACTGTAAGCTCTGTGAGTGACATATCAACGTAGCTTGCAAGGAGCTTTGTCGTCATCTTGAATGGCTCAAATTCGCCGTAGTTTGCCGTATGCATACCAACAGACGTAACGGACATCACGGTGTAAAGTGCGAGGAAGATATACCAGTACCATTTTCTGTTTTTGGTAATAATAAACGTGAGGATGCCAACGATTCCCGCAACCGTATAAACCCAGTTGGTCTGAACGGCTGAATACTGTGCACAATATTCGGCAAGAGTCATATTTGCATCAATCAGGATATCTTTGAAGGACACCCAATCAATAAAATTAATCTGCATTTAATCGTCTCCATTTTATATTTTAATTTCGAAACGGTGATATAATAGCAGAATTTATCCAAAAAATCAACAGTAAAAAAGAAAAATGTCGGGATTTAAAACAAATCCCGACATTCTGTTTTAATATGTTTCAACTTTAAGAGAGTATGTTGCACCGTCCTCAATCATAATTGAGTCGATACCCGATGTGGCAAGTTCACCGTTAACGTAAAGCATCCAGGCATATCCTCTTGTCTCGTAAATATATTCAAGACCGAGAACGGATTCAACCATAAGACCGTAAGGTCCTTCGGTGCCGTCAATGATTCCCATTGAATAAAGGGCCTTGCCGAGGCTGTCCTCGTTGGCATAAACACCGTATTTCTGTGTGCTGCCGTCTCTGTAAACGATTTCAAGATAACAAGCGTGCTTGTAGTTATCCTTTGAACCGAAGCTGCTGTAGCTTGAATCAAGAGTAACGGGCTCTGTAGCAGCTGCTTGAGTGGAAGCGGTTGTTTCTTCGTTGGCAGGATTTGATGAGCAGGCTGTGAGTGAGAATAATATTGCAAGAGCCGCAAAAAGGGTGATTAACTTTTTCATAAAAATCAGTTTCCTTTCGTTTTGAATTCGGGGAGACGATGCTTTTTGAGATAACCCTCGAAGGATTTCGTGAAGTGTTCGCCGCCTTCATTCTTATAGTTGTTAAGGTATTGGTGTGTGTCAAAAACAGAGTCGTGAATACGAAGTACGCAGACTGCAATGTTCGAGCAGTGGTCACTGATTCTCTCGAAGTTAGTGAGCAAATCAGAAAGCACAAAGCCAAGCTCGATTGTGCAGTTGCCGCCCGTGAGTCTTGAGATATGTCTGCTCTTGATTTCGTCAACCATACCGTCAATAACCTGCTCAAGGGGTTCAACCTCAAGTGCAAGAAGGGTGTTGTCGAAGCAGAAAGCGTCTGCGGTAAGACCGGTGATTTCGAGAATTGCATTTACTGCAACCTTGAGTTCAGCGGTAGCCTGAGCAGAGAAGGAAATTTCTTTTGTATTGATTTCCTGTGCTGTGTTTACTATGTTGAGTGCGTGGTCGCCGATTCTTTCAAAATCGCCGATTGTATGAAGCAGTGTGGAAACCGTGTTGCTGTCCTCGTCGGAGAGCTGACTGCCCGAAAGCCTAACAAGAAACGTACCGAGCTGATCTTCGTAATCGTCAAGCTTTTGTTCGTCCTCGATAAGCTTGTCAGCGATTTTCTGATTATAGTTGTCTATCAGTGCAACCGACTGAATGAGCATATCTGCGGCAAGACGTGCCATCTGTGAGGTGTATTCACGGCACTGTGCAACCGCAAGAGAGGGTGTTGCAAGAAGTCTTTCATCAAGGAAAACCTTCTTGTTTTTGTTTGTCTTATCTTTAACCGTCTTGACTGCGAGGTACTCAAGAAACTTTGAGAACGGGAAGAGAAGAACGGTTGTTGCAACGTTGAAAATCGAGTGAACAAGAGCGATGCCCATAGGGTCGATTGCCGTATCCGTAAATGCAAAGTTGAGAATCGCATCGAGAATCAAATACAATGAAAGCCAGATGGTTGTTCCGATGAGATTGAAATAAACGTGAACGGCAGAAACTCTCTTTGCGTGCTTGCTGACACCGATGCTGGATATCAGAGCGGTGATACAAGTACCGATATTCTGACCCATAATAATGGGGATTGCCATACCGAATGAAATGCCGCCCGTCATTGAAAGCGCCTGAAGAATACCGACGGTAGCAGATGAACTCTGAACAACGGCTGTCAGACCGAGACCGACAAGAAGACCGAGCAGGGGATTGGTGAACATAACCATAATTTCCGCAAACTTCGGACTGTCTGCAAGAGGATTCATAGCGTCGCTCATCAGATCCATACCAAACATAAGCACGGCGAAGCCCATAAGAACTGCACCGACGTCTTTGGTACGGTTTTTCTTTGCAACCATCATCATTATAATGCCTGCAAGTGCAACGAGAGGGGAGAACGATGAAGGCTTGAGAAGGCTGACAAAGAAATTGTCGCTGTCGATACCTGCAAGTGAAAGCACCCAGGCTGTAATCGTTGTGCCGATATTCGAACCCATGATAACACCGACGCTCTGACCGAGCTTCATAATTCCCGAGTTAACGAGACCGACGAGCATAACCGTTACGGCAGATGAAGATTGAATTGTTGCGGTGATACCTGCACCGAGAATCAGACCTTTTATCGGTTTGTCTGTCATTTTGCCGAGGATTCGTTCAAGCTTACCGCCGGCAACTCTTTCAAGACCGTTTGACATCGTTGACATACCGAAAAGGAAAAACGCAAGACCGCCGAGAAGCGTAAAGATGTTAAACACCGTCATTTCGACAACCTCATTTTTTATTATTATAGTTTTAAATATATAATAAAGCTTATTGAAATAAAAATCAACTGTTTATTTGAAGATTAAAAAGTATTTTCAAAAAATGTTTTTTTATGAATTTTTTGTCTGCCCTCTGCCTAAAATGATAATAGAAAAAGGGAACGGCAAAAGCCGTTCCCTCGTGAGTTGGATTTATTTTTCGAGAATCTTTTCAATTGCAGCGATTTCAACGCAGATGCAAAGAATCTCAACCGCCTTGCAGAGTTCATCCCTTGACGGGAAGGTGGGGGCAATGCGGATATTTTTGTCTTCAGGGTCTTTGCCGTAGGGGAAGGTTGCGCCTGCGCCCGTGAGTGTAACACCGGCTTCCTTGCAAAGATCAACAGTTCTGATTGCACAGCCTTCATAAACGTCAAGGCTGATGAAGTAACCGCCGTTGGGAGAAGTCCAGGAAGCAACACCCTTGCCTGCAAGTTTTTCTTCGAAAGCGGAGAGAACAGCATCAAACTTGGGCTTGATGATTTCTGCGTGCTTTTCCATGTGAGCTTCAATTCCTGCCTTGTTCTTGAAGAAGTTAACGTGGCGGAGCTGATTTGTCTTATCGTAACCGATGGTCTGGATTGTCATTCTGCTCTTGATAGCCTTGATGTTGTTGTCGGAAGCGGCAAGAGCTGCAACACCTGCGCCGGGGAATGTAATCTTGGATGTGGAGGTAACCTCGATGAAGTAATCTTCTGTTCCGAATTCTTTGCAAGCTTCGAAAATGTTGAGAAGCTTATCGGGAGTGTTGATGTGGTGAACGCAATATGCGTTATCCCAGATAACTCTGAAATCCTTTGCGGCGGGCTTGAGAGCTGCAAAACGGCGAACTGCTTCGTCAGAGAAAGTAAGACCAGCGGGGTTTGAATACATAGGAACGCAGATAACACCCTTAACCTTTTCGTCCTTAACAAGCTCTTCAATCATATCCATATCGGGATCGGTTCCAACGAAGGGAACGTTGATCAATTCAATACCGAAATGCTCGAGGATTGAAAAATGTCTGTCATAACCGGGAACGGGGCAGAGGAATTTGATTCCTT
>JAGBUT010000258.1 GCA_017630695.1 Clostridia bacterium | reverse complement strand
TTGCCTGCGAGAATGATTCTGCCGCTTTCGGGAATATTTTCCGCACCGACGATTGTGGGTTTGAATAAGAATCTGAACATTTTGTCCAGCTTTTCTCTGTGTTTAAGATATGCTTTGGGTTCGTTCATAGCGATACCTCCTTTTAACAATAAATACAATACACTTTTTTTCAGAAATGTCAACAGATATTTTTCCTTTTTCGGCTGAAAAGCAATATAAATTATTGCTTTTGAAAACAAAAAATCCCTTAATTCTCCTGCGATATTGGTCAATACTCCGAATTTTGCAAAACGGGACAAAATCTCGTTGATTTTCCTTGAAATCAGCATTCAAAAGTGTATAATTGAAACTCGGAAAAATAATAAAACAAACGGGGTAATGTCAATGAAAATTTTCGCTCCGAAGCTCTTCTCAATCAAGGAACGCTTCAGCAAAAAACAGCTCGTCAACGATATCGTGGCAGGTGTTATCGTTGCAATCATCGCTCTGCCTCTTTCAATCGCCCTTGCAATCGCATCGGGTGTTTCGCCCGAAAAGGGTCTTTACACCGCAATCGTTGCAGGATTCGTAATCTCATTCCTCGGCGGCAGCAACGTCAATATCTCGGGTCCCACAGCCGCATTCGCAACCATCGTTGCAGGTATCGTTGCCCAGTTCGGCACGGGCGGTCTCGTTATTGCAACGATTATGGCAGGCTTGCTGCTCGTGGTGATGGGTGTTTTCAAATTCGGCTCACTCATCAAATATATCCCCTATACCATAACAACGGGCTTTACCGCAGGTATCGCCGTAACAATCGTTATAGGTCAGATAAAGGATTTCCTCGGTCTTTCGTTCCCCGAGGGTATGCCTACGGTTGAAACAGCCGAAAAGCTCCACGCAATCGCAAAATCAATCGGCACCTTCAACTGGCAGGCTCTTCTTGTTGGTGTTATCGCCCTTGCAATCCAGATTGTATGGCCGAAAATCAACAAGAAAATTCCCGGCTCGCTCATCACGGTTATCGTGGGTGTAATCATCGTCAAGGCATTCAATATGGACGTCAATACAGTCGGCGACCTTTACACCATTTCAAGGGACCTTCCGAAATTCAGTCTGCCCGAATTCAACTTTGAATCAATCGGTCAGCTTGTTCCCAGCGCATTCACAATCGCAATCCTCGCAGGTATCGAATCTCTTCTCTCCTGCGTTGTTTCCGACGGTATGATTAAAGATAAGCACAACTCAAACACCGAGCTTATCGCTCAGGGTGTGGGTAACGTCTGCTCCGGTCTCTTCGGAGGTATCCCCGCAACGGGCGCAATCGCAAGAACTGCCGCAAACGTCAAAAACGGAGGCAGAACTCCCATCGCAGGTATCGTTCACGCAGCGGTGCTTCTGCTGATTCTCGTTGTGCTTATGCCCTATGCCGCATGGATTCCCATGCCCGTTATCGCCGCAATCCTCTTTATGGTTGCTTACAATATGAGTGAGTGGAAGAGATTTGTCAAAATCTGCAAGACTGCTCCCAAGAGCGATATTCTCGTTCTCGTTGTAACTTTTGTTCTTACGGTTGTTTTCGACCTTGTTGTTGCAATTGAGGTCGGTATGATTATCAGCCTCGTGCTCTTTATGAAGAGAATGAGCGACGTTGCAAAAATCAGAACCTGGACTCACAACGCAACCGAAGAAACTCCCGACAGCGACAGACTCAAGGACGTACCCTCAAACACAGAGGTTATTGAATTTGACGGACCGATGTTCTTCGCATCGAGCGAAAAATTCAATTCAATTCCGATTAACGAGGGCGTCGAGGTAATCATCCTGAGAATGAGAAACGTGCCTGCGCTTGATATCACAGCAATGCGCGCACTCAACGAAATCTATTCAACCTGCAACGCCAAGGGACTCACGCTCATTCTTTCGCACACGAACGAACAGCCTTTGTCGGTTATGAAGAAATCAGGCTTCTATGACAGAGTAGGCGCAGAATACTTCCTGCCCAATATCGACGAAGCACTCTCGTTTGCAGAGAAACTCAATAAATAAAAAATTCCGCTCCGATGCAACTGCAACGGGGCGGTTTTTATTGGTTTTAAAGAATAATGAATATTGAATAAATAATAAATACTTTACGTTATTTTCCGCTTTAAAATCATTCTGCCTTGTGGTATAATATGAAAAATGCCAAAGGAGGGAAAAGTATGCTCGGTGCAGACGTAGGACTGATTGAATATTCACGCAAGGTTGATTTCGGCAACTGCATAACCCACGCAATCGGAGCCGTTGCGGCGGCGGTGGGTTTCTTTTTCCTTATTGCGAAAGCGCAGGGCATAAGAGGAACCGTTTCCGCAGTTGTTTACGGGCTTTCGATTCTTGCGGTTTATACGGTTTCAGCCGTTTACCACGGTCTGCCATGCGGAGAAGCGAAGAGAAGAGCAAGGCTGATTGACCATTCAACCGTGCCCGTTCTCATTGCGGGAACGGCAACCCCCTGCGCCCTGATGACGCTGTGGAATATGAGCGTACCGCACACGGTTCTCGTTCTTGCAATCGGATGGGGATGCACACTTTTCGGCATTTTTTCGAAGCTCTTTTTCTTTGAGAAACTGAAAAAGGTGACCGTTGCGGTTTATATTGTTTCGAGCGTTGCGATGCTTCTTTGCGCAATACCGTTTCTCGGCAGAATCGACGGCTACGCCTTCAGCCGCCTGCTGATAGGAAACGCATTTTATCTTTTGGGAGCAATCTTCTGCGCAATCGGCAGAAAATACCCGTCAATGCACGTTGTATTTCACGTTTTCACGGTTATCGGCAGTGCGTTTCATTATTTTGTCATTCTGCTTTTTGTTTTGTGAAAACGAAAGTATAATTTTGTTCAACTTTTTTCGAAAATAGGGTTGATTTTTTCAAAAAGATATGTTAATATACTTTGGCAATCGGAACTCGACTGCATAAAATTTAAAATGCGCTGCTAGCTCAGTTGGATAGAGTGTTTGGCTACGAACCAAAAGGTCAGGGGTTCGAATCCCTTGCAGCGCGCCAATTAAAGGCCATAGCATTTGCTATGTCCTTTAATTTTTTAATCTGCAAGGGATTCGAATGCCCGTTAAGAAAACAATCCGGTGGATTGTTTTTAGGGCAACGAGCCGCTAAGCGATAAAAATTCCGCAGCGATTACCGAAAGTCGAGCACTATAGAAAACCGACCAACATTCCCCTTGCAGCGCGCCATACCAAAACTCCTTGTTCATCAAGGAGTTTCTGCTTTTTATACCCTTCGGGAAAAGTCTTGAAAACACCGTTTTTCTAACAAAATTCTAACAAGAGGTGTTTCGCACTCAAGCTACACAACGTTTTTGAAGCCTATAGAATTCCCGATAACCTGAGGTGATAAATATGAAAAAAACAATTTCGCTTTTTCTTGCTTTTTTATTTGCAGTCGGATGTATGAATATTGCTTACGCTGAGGATTCATCTGCAAAGCTTTACGGCACCTACGGCGACGGTATGCTTTTTCAGCAGAATAAGGATGCCGTTTTTGCAGGTACGGCATCTGCAGGTGCAGAAATAACTGTTGAAATGTACAATGCGGCAAACGAGCTTGTTGCAAGCGGTAATTCAACGGCTCTGGCTGACGGAACCTTCACCGTATCGTTCCTTGCTCCTGCAGGCGGTTATGAAGAATACAAAGTTATTCTCAAAGAAAATTCTGCCGAATTTGCACAGCTTGATAACGTTGTTTTCGGTGAACTGTGGCTGGCAAGCGGTCAAAGTAATATGCAGTATCCTCTGTCGCAGGCAAAAGGCGGCGCAGATATGTTCAAGAATTCACAGAAGCTGAGCAAATGGCTCCGTGTTCTGCATATGCCTGTTTACTGCAACAACAACGAGAGTGATACTTTTGCTGATCCTCAGCAGGATGTCGTCGGCGCAGTATGGACTACGGGCGAGAACGGATACGTTTACAATATGAGTGCCGTTGCCTATTATTTTGCGGCGCAGATGATGGAAGATCTTGATATGCCTGTAGGCATACTCAACGCTTCGCTTGGCGGCTCTGCAATTTCAAGCTGGATTTCAAGAGAAGCTATCGACAGCGACAGCGAGGTTAAAAATTATCTTGTTTCCCAAGGAAAATACATAGAAAAATCGGATTGGGAAACGGTAAACCCCAGTATTTATTACGATATGACCGCCAACTATAACCACAAGATTCATCCGCTCAGAAATTTCAGACCCTCGGGTATGATCTGGTATCAGGGCGAAACAGATCTGATGAACAGATACACCGGGGAAGCCTATGCGGATTTCTATGATCTGATGCAGCGTTCCTATTCAGAGCTTTTCGGCTATAAAAATGAGAGTATGCCCTTTATCTGCACGCAGATTGCATCCTATCTTTACTCCGACGACGGATTGATTATGCAGGATTGGAATATCAATTATTGCAATATTCAGGCGGCACAGCCTGAGTCGAGGGCGACCGTAACGATTTATGACGTACCTCTCACGTTTCTGCCCGAGGCGGGGTCAATCCACCCCGAATGCAAGCAGGTAACAGGTGAAAGAATGGCGTTTGCCGCAAAGGGTCTTGTTTACGGCGGAGATGATGATTACACAGCCGCGACCGTTGAAAAAGCTGAAATCCGTGACGGTGCAGTTTACGTTACATTCAGAAACGAAGGTGACGGACTTGCTTGTGGCGGCGATGAGCTTTACGGCTTTGCGGTTTGCGGTGCGGACGGCGTTTACGTTCAGGCGAATGCCGAAATCGTTTCGGCTGATACGGTAAAGGTGTGGAGCGATGACGTGACCTCACCCGTATCCGCAAGTTATGCATACTGCGTGAGCAATATGCGATCCAATCTCTATGCAACGGCAGACGGCAATCTTGCTTTGCCCGTAAGTCAGTTTGTAACGGACAAATCCGTTGGTACTCATTATTGGTTTGACAGACCGTGGACAGACTGCAACGATGAGTTTACCTGGCACGTTATGAACGAAACGGAAGCCAATAAGAATCATTTTTCCTGGTCGGCCGACGGTGCTGAAATCACCTTTGCAAACGGTGTTATGAACGTAAAGGGTGGCACGGAATTCACCGTCAGCCCCTCACTTAATTATAAATCGGGTCAGAAATTTGACGATACCGACAATAACTATTCCGATTACGGCAAAATGAGTTTTTATGTGCGCAACAACGGTGATGCAGACGTTGAATTGAGTGAAATCAGAATCTCAAAAAATTCACTTGTATGGTACTCGCCTGCGGTTAACGGCACAAAGAGCGTTGAGGCAACTATCCCTGCCGACGGTCAGTGGCATCTTGTAACCGTTGACATTAACAGACTCTATCTTTTCGGTAATGAGGGCGGCGCAGGCAGACCTTGCGGCAAACTCAGCAAGGTTAAGGAAATCCGTTTTGCTTTTGCAAGTGAAAACGGTGCAGATATCAGCATTGATAATATCCGTTTTGCTCCCGATACATCCGAGGGAAGAATTCAGTTTGATCCCGACATGAGCACTGCAGATACATTCATTGAAAAATTATCTGCCATATTTATAAAAGCTATCGGCATGATTATATCAGTTTTCAGATAAAAACAACGGAGCAGTCTTTTGCAGATTGCTCCGTTTTTATTTTTACAATATGTATTCATACTCTCCGCCCGTTACGGTTTCGGAGATTTTCTTTTCGCCAAAAATCAGATTTACCCTTGCCGTTGCTCCCTCGGGAACGGTTATATTGACCGTGCAAGTGCCGTTTACCTTTTTCCATTCGCAGGCGGCAATACCTCTCGGGGTTTTGATTTTCGCCCTCACCCAATCGAGGGTGCAATCAAGAATCGGTGCAACGGTGAAGGTTTCGTAGCCGTTGCGGATTTCTCTTATGCCTGCGAGATAACCGAAATACGCTTCGTCATAAGTGCCGAGGAAATAATGATTGAGCGAACGGGTCGCCTTCTCCCAGCTTTCCCAAGCAGAGCCGTGACCGTTTGCAATCCAGTATCCCCAGCTCGGATAAGCCGTTTGAAGCATAACCCTTGAAGCGATATCCGAACAGCCGTTTTCAAAGAGAATCGGCAAAACGTATTTCGTGCCCGTGCACCCCGTATCAAGGCGGTATCCCCTGCTGACAAAGTTATCGGCAAGATTTTTCAGCACTCTTTCTTTGTTTTCTTCGGCAACCATTCCGAACGCAAGGGGCAGAAGATTCGAGGTCTGTCTGTATCTCTCACGGTTGCCCTTCTGATTCCAAACGGACGTTTCGTAAATACCCTTTTCGGCATTATAGAATTCCCCGTTGAACGCATCGCAGATTTCCTTTGCGGCGGCTTCGTATTCCTGCGCATGGTCGGGTTTTCCGAGAATCTCTGCAATACGTACCATAGCCTTGAGCATTGCGTAAACGTAAGCCGTGCAACAGATTTCAGCTCCCTCGGAGGGGTCGTTGATTGTTGCTCCGTTTTCATCGCCCGAGGGCGCAACCCAATCGGAAAGGCCTCTCGTTCCCCACGTGTTTCCGATTGCACGAAGCTCGGTTGCGTTATAAAGAGCAAACCTGCGAAGGTCGGGATAGATTTTATCAAGATAAGCCTTGTTGCCGAAACGGTCATAGAGCGAAAGCGGTGCAAAAACAAAAACAGTATTCCACACGGGTGAATTATCGATGCCCCAATCAACCGTGGGCACGATAACGGGCACCTTGCCGTATTCGTGCAGACAATCAGCCATTGTGTCAACGAAGCTCTGCATAAAGCCGTTCATATCGAAATTATACATCATCGTTTCCAGAGCGCAGTTTACATCGCCCAGCCAACCGTTTTTCTCCCAGACGGGAGTATCGGTGGGTTTGCCCTGAAAATTATTGAGCAGGGTGCGGCGCATAAGTGCGTGGAGTTGATTGAGCAATTCGTCCGAGCACTCAAACTCCGAAATTATTTCAACGCTGTTTGCGATTTTGTGAATCACAATATCGTCGGCGGTGAGATTTTCAATGCCGTCGAGCTGAATAAACTTAAATCCCTTGTAGCTGAATTTCGGCTCGAAAACGGTCTCTTCGCCGCCGCTGATAAAGGTATCCTGCTGAATATATGCATCGGGCCACCAGTTACCGTCTCGGCCTTCGCCCTTGCCGATTTTCGCAGCAAAGCCTTGCGTATCAAGGGTTTCGGCATAGGTAACGGTTACCCTCTCTCCCTCGGGCAGACTGATTCGGATTGCCGCCCAACCCGTTGTCATTTCGGGCGATTCAACGATAAAGCTTTCGCCGTTTTTTGTTATTTTCTTCGGTGCAAAACTCTGAATTCTTCTTATAAAAGGC
>JAGBUT010000257.1 GCA_017630695.1 Clostridia bacterium | reverse complement strand
TGACCGCAAGCCAGTCACCCGAATCCAGCGTGGGATTCATCGAATCACCCTCAACACCGACCACTCTGAAGCAAAGCGCAAACACGAGAAAGACCGCAATTACGGCACCCTTGAACGAATCGAGGGTGTCGTAGAGATATTTCATCGCCGTTCCCGCAGGTTTGATTTCATCATCCGCAGGTCTATTGAATTCAACCCAGAATTCGTCTATCCTTCTCAAATTGCCGCCTCCTTCCCGTCGGTAATTGCCAACCGCTGAAATCTGACGGCTGCTCCGAAATTTTCCGCAAAAAGACAATAAAGGTGTAACAACCGAAAAATTGTTACACCCTCATGCTCATTATCTGATCTGTTCCTTAACCTTTGCAGCCTTACCAACTCTGTCTCTGAGGTAGTAGAGCTTGCTTCTGCGAACGCGGCCGTGTCTAACGAGTTCAACCTTGGCAACGTTGGGGGAATGGAGAGGGAATACTCTCTCAACACCAACGCCGTAGCTTACGCGGCGAACTGTGAAGGTTTCGGAAATGCCTGAACCCTTGCGGGCAATAACAGTACCTTCGAAAAGCTGAATTCTTTCTTTTTCACCTTCGCGAATCTTAACGTGAACCTTGATGGTATCACCGATTTCGATTGCAGGTACTTCGGACTTGAGTGAATCCTGTGCGATCAATTTGAGTGCATCCATTGTAATTTTCCTCCGATTTTTTCCAGACGTTCGTAATATCTTTCGATACAAGAGGACCATCCGCTTTAATGTTATTAAGCATTAAACCCCGTCTTTGAGAGCCGAAGCCGCTAATGACGGCACAAATGCGAGTAATATAATAACATACGTTTCGCAATATTGCAAGTGTTTTTTTGCTTTTTATTATATTTTATGTTTTATTCAAAAACAGAGAGGTCATCGCAGAGCAGTTTGGTTCTAATGACGGAAGTTTTCTCGCTCTCTGCGGCAAATTCCGCCAGAAGAGAATTCACAAGAAGCTCTGCGTTGAGGTTAACGCTGTTGCCTGCGGCAAGAACCGTGTGCATTTTGACCGAACAGCCGTCTGAAACGCATTCGAACGAACGGATCATTTCGCAAAGGTTGACGGTCTTTATTCCCCTCTTGCTTCGCTTTTCGGCATTGAGCACACCGCCTTCAATAACAGACGATGCTCCTGCGGCAAAGCCTTCCGCCTCGCCCTCTGAAAGGAACTGAAGTTCAATCTCGTATTCCGCTGCGGCAATTTCGTTGGGCTTATTGACGGGTTCACACACGTCAACGATTTCGATACCCTCGGGCATTGCGGCATTGAGTCTGTTTCTGATTTCGTCAAAAGACATATCCTCTTCGATTCTGATATCGAGAGGCTCTCTCATACCCGTCTGACCCAGAGGCAGAGGCATAAGGAAGGTCATATACGGATGAGGATTGAACCCCTCCGTATACCAAAGAGGAATCTCTGCTCTTCTGACGGCACGGGTCATACATCTGTTCATATCGAGATGTGAGATATAAATTGCAAGTCCGCTTTTCTTAAACCACAGTCTGACGGATTTCATCGCACACACCTCCATTGAGTTTTGCCGCACCGCATCCCGAACATTTCTCTCGGCAGCAAGCGGTTGTTTCGCCCTTGTGAGCCTTCTGATTCTCTCTCACAAGGAAGCTCTTTGTAACACCGTAATCCATATGGTCCCACGGCATAATTTCTTCATAGTCTCTGCGTCTTGCGGTGTAGAAATAGGGGTCTATGCCGCAATCCTCAAAGCTCTGCATCCACTTATCTCTGTCAAGATGCTCTTCCCAACCGTCGAAACGGCAACCCTTGCGCCACGCAGTTTCGATAACGTCTGCAAGTCTGCGGTCACCTCTTGAGAATACACCTTCAAGGAAACTCGTCCACGGCACGTGCCTTGAAACGCTGACCTTTCTTGTTTTGACGCAGGAGATAAGGTAATTCTGCTTATCGATAAGCACCTCGGGTCTGTCCTGCGGCTCCCACTGGAAGGGAGTGAAGGGCTTGGGAACAAGCGATGCAACGCTGATATTGACCGCAACGCTCTTGCCCTTGGGCTTGTTTTCATTTCTGTAATATTCATCAACAACAGCCTGAGCAAGGTCGGCAATGCCCTGAATATCTTCGTTCGTTTCTGTGGGCAGACCAATCATAAAGTAGAGCTTTACGGCTGTCCATCCGCCCGAAAATGCCTGTCTTGCGGTTGAGAGCATTTCGGCTTCGGTGATATTCTTGTTGATAACGTCACGCAGACGCTGTGTGCCTGCTTCGGGAGCAAAGGTCAGACCGCTTCTGCGAACGGCATTGAGCTGCTCCATAAGTTCTCTCGGGAAGTTATCTGCACGGAGCGAAGGCAGAGCGATATTGATTTTCTCCTTGATTGTCCAGGGAAGCATATTTCTGATAAGAGTTTCAAGACCCTTATAGTCGCTAGTGCTCAATGAACAGAGAGAAATTTCGTCATAACCCGTATTCTTGCAGATATCACGGCACTGCTTTTCAACTGTTTCGGGGGATTTCTCTCTTATCGGGCGGTTGAGGAAGCCTGCCTGACAGAAACGGCATCCTCTGATACAGCCTCTGAAGATTTCAACGGTTGTTCTGTCGTGCACAACCTCAAGGAAGGGCACGACGAAACTGTCGGGAGAATACATTGAATCAAGGTCGGCAACGTTGCGTTTCTCAACCTTTTCGGGTGCACCGCAGGTGGGAGTAACAGACTTGACGGTGCAATCGTCGTTATATTCAACCTCATAAAGCGAAGGCACGTAAACGCCCTTTATCTGCGCCGCCGCAACAAGGAATTCTTCTTTCGTTGCGCCCTTTGCCTTATATTCTCTAAGAAGGTCGATAAGCTCGTTTGTAACCTCCTCACCGTCACCGGGCAGAGTAATATCAAAGAATTCAGCCATCGGCTCGGAGTTGCAGACACAAGTGCCGCCTGCGATAACGATGGGTGTGAGGGATTTTCTGTCCTTGCTTCTTACGGGGA
>JAGBUT010000256.1 GCA_017630695.1 Clostridia bacterium | reverse complement strand
ACTTTCTGAATTCCTTGCAGGGTTTGCAGTCGGAAAGAGCAGAACGAATTATTATATTGACGTTCTCGGTTCAGCTACATATCAGACTATCGTCGGTATTCCTGCATCTCCCATTTCATCAATCAGTTATGCATTCATTGCTCCGCTTCGTGAAAAATTCTCAACAAAAACAATATGGATTCTCGAAGATGTTTGGACTGATGTTTGCTGGCTTACAGTTTTCGGCATAGGTTCAATCGGCGGAATGGAAAAAGGTCTTTATAAAAATAAGTGGGTAATGCTTCCTGTTATGGCTGTTGAAGAAGTATTTGAAATGTGTGTTTACGGTTTAAGGCATGTAATCCCGAGTGAAATTCTCAACGAAGCCATGGACTATTGCGAATGGAAAAACGGTTACCGTGCAGAGGCTATGACGGGTGTTGCAAGAGGTCTTGTAACCAAGCTTCAGGGCATTGTCATGGGTTCGATCCAGAATTTTATCATGAAGAGAATCGGCTATGTTCAGGGTCTTTCAATCGGCACTCAGGCTGACTCAACAAAATGGTGGATATTTGCAATGGGCACAGGCGTTCCCGTTATCACGGGCGCTCTCGGTATCATTCCGAAGTTCTTCCATAATCTCAACGGCGAAAAGCGTGACAGAATGTACCGCGAACTTTTTGCACGACGCGAAGCAACAAGAAATGCTATCAACAATGCAAAGAGCGTTGAAGAAGCAAAGAGCATTGCAAAGGCACAGATTAATGCCGATTATGTTCAGGAAAAAAATAATTGATTTTAACAGTCACAGCAGGTATTCTGTTGTGACTGTTCTTTCGGTAAAAGGTGATTTTATGGTTGTTATAATTACGGGCGCATCTCACAGCGGAAAAACCGCACTTGCGCAGAAACTTCTTGAAAAATATAGTTACCCTTATCTTTCAATCGACCATCTGAAAATGGGTCTGATAAGAAGCTGTAACACGGACCTTACTCCTTTGAGCGATGACAGAGAACTGACTGAATATCTTTGGCCGATTGTTTGCGAAATGATAAAAACAGCAATCGAAAACAATCAGAACCTTATTGTTGAAGGATGCTATGTGCCTTTTGATTGGGCGGATGATTTTGAGAAAAATTATCTTGATAATATCAGATATTATTGCCTTGTGATGAGCAGAAGTTACATTGAAAATCATTTTGATGATATAAAAAGATTTGCAAATATTATTGAAAGCAGGCTCTGTGACGATTGTACGGCAGAAAATCTTATCAGGGATAATGAGTTTATACTCGATTCTCTTCGCCGAAATAATCTGAATTATATCCTGATTGATGATAAATACGAAACAGATATTGAGTTATAAAAAAAGCCGTGCAAATCACACGGCTCTTTTTTATACTGTTCTGAATTCAGCGATAATCGGGAAATGGTCGGAATAAATTTCGGTGATTACTTCTGAATAAAGGCACTCAAGATTTCTGTAAAAGATATAATCAATCTTGATTTCGGGCAGATATGATGCATAAGTATACATTCCCTTGTTAATTGCATTTTCATCTGAATCTGAAAGTCTGTCATAAATAGGTTTGAGAACGGTATCGTCGGGAGCCGTGTTGAAATCGCCCGTGAGAATAATGGGAAGGTCTGTTGCATCAATCAATTCGCAGATTTTTTTGACAGCTTCATTTCTTTCGTCGTCGGAAAGACCCATGTGGCAGTTCATTAAACAAATATCCGTGCCGTTGATTTCAATGATAGCTTTGATAACACAGCGTGGTTCATGATATTCATCTTCGCTTTTGTCTGCAACTTCGGGAATTGCAACGGTTTCGCATGATTTGAAGGGGAGTCGGCTCACAATTGCATTGCCGTAAGGACTTGTGCCTTCAACTTTTACCGCTTCACCGAAATGTCTGAAAAATCCGAGACCGTCAGCAATGGCATCTGTCTGGTTTGTGTATCCGTCAATCGGACCCTTGCCGCGGACTTCGTTAAGGTTGCAGATGTCCGCACCGTAAAGCCTGATTGCATTGACAAATAAATCCGTGTCGATAATCTGATTCTGATAGTCGAGAGCGTGCTGAATGTTGGATGTCATTATTTTCATAAAATCACCGCTTTGTTTTGATGATTTAATTATAGATATTTGTGTGTAAAGATTCAATGGTAAATTATATTAATTTTTTTTAAAAAAACATTGACAAATCAAAATATATTTGATATTATATCTATCGTTGCGAATGAGCAACGCTTGGGCCATGAGCTCAGTTGGTTAGAGCAACCGGCTCATAACCGGTTGGTCCGGGGTTCGAGTCCCTGATGGCCCACCATAAATAAGTATATAGGGGTATAGCTCAGTTGGTAGAGCAGCGGTCTCCAAAACCGCGTGCCGAGGGTTCAAGTCCTTCTGCCCCTGCCATTCAAGTCCCGAAACCGTTGATATACAAGGGTTTCGGGATTTCTCTTTTCGAAAAATAATTTTTTCTAACACTTTTGACCCTTTTTTCTAACATTTTTCTAACACTTTTTCAGGCTTTGTTTTTTTATCGGCACAACTTTTGTGCTGATTTTTGCTTTTTTTAAGCCTTTTTCCGACCCTTTTACGGGGTCTTTTTTTGTTTCTGAAAGGGTCTTTTCTTCAAACACTTTTTCTAACACTTTGTCCTCTTTTTTCTCTTGTTCCGAATTAAGTTTATCAAGAGTGTCTGCGATGCTGATTTTTGAACTCTTATCAACGTGAGCATAGAAATTAAGTGTTGTTGATGCACTTCCGTGGCCGAGCCATTCCTGAACCTGAACAACCGAAAATCCGAGATTGAGAAGGTTGCTCGCAACGCTGTGGCGTAAATCGTGCAGTCTTATCTGCGGAAGTGTACTGTTCTGAATGACCGAGTGAAAAGTGCGTGTCAGATAATTCGGTGCAATTACTTCGCCGTTACCCCATGTGCAGACATAGTCATTATATATGTAATAATTGCCCATAAGCAGTTTACGTTCATCTTGAAGCTTCTTCTGTTCTTTCAGAAGGTCATAAGCCGTATTGTTTAACGGCAGAGTTCTGTAACTGCTTTCTGTCTTGGGATGGTCGGTGTAATTGCCGCCCGTGTGCTGCTGAAGTGTTTCGCTTATTGTTATTGTGCGGTTGATGAAATCGACGTTCTTCCATTTAAGACCAAGCACCTCACTTCTGCGGAAACCGTAAATTGCACATAGTCTGACGGGCAATTCAACGGGACTTCCTTTGAACAGAGAAATAAGTTCGTCAAGCTGTTCGTGGTTGAGAAATTCAGCTTTGTATTTCTCTTTCTTCGGCAATCTTGCAGAGCTTGCGGGATTGAGCGGAATATATCCTTTTCTGACCGCATCGGCAAGTGCCTTGCTTATGTTCTGATGGTGGTGCCTTATTGTTGTTGCGGAAAGTGCCGCACCGTTTTCGAGGTTGCTTTCGGGTCTGAGAAGCGAGAAATAGTAATCTTCGAGGTCGATTGGCTTGATTGACTGAAGCTGAATCTTCGTGTTCCTGAAATACGGAATTATGTGATTCGTCATATTACCCTTATAGGAACGGAAGGTGTTCGGTCTGACTTCTTTTTCAATCTCTGTCAGCCATATTTCAAAGTATTCCGCAACCGAAATACCGTAATAAACGCCGTTATGGTAGTTCCATTTTTCAAGCTCCTGATTCAGGAATTGCTCGGCGTTTTTCTTGTTGCCTCTGACGGGCAGACCCGTGCTGACCCATTTCTGCTTTCTTTTGCCGGTTTCATCTCTGAGATTGACAACGGCATAATACTTGCCGTCTTTGATTTGCAGATTGCCTGTTACCATTGAAACTCCTTTCTGATTGGAAAACAGTCAATCATTCCGTAATTAAAATTATACATAATATTTTACTGTTTACAAGAGTTTAAGACGCTGTTTCAAGAAAATTTATAACGCTTGTTTTCGGAATGATATATCGTTTGCCGATTCTGATAGTTTTGATTTTGCCTTCCTTGACAATGTCATAGGCAGCGTTTCTGCCGATGTGAAGCATATCCTGAAGTTCTTCAATGCTCACGACATCGGGGTAATCTCTGAAAGTATTGTTCATTTGTTTCTCCTTAAGATAAATTTTGATAATATGCAAATTCTGCCGAAACAGAGTTTGCTATTGTTGTCGGTGCATTAAACAAAGCTGAAATCAGATATGCTTTTATGTTTTTGATTTTTGTTTCACTGCTTTCAATACAACCGACAATATATTCAATGTGTTCTGCAGTAAGTTTTCTGAATCGTGAAATAACAACTTCTCTCGGAAAATCACTTCCGCCGATTCTGACGGTGGAGCTTGTCCCGGAAATAACATCTGCCATAATGAGAATTATTTCTCTGACTATTTCTGCATCTGCGTTTATGCAATCATATTCAATCTGTTCTTCGATGCTTTCTATCAACCGTTCATACTCGATAGATGGATGGAGGTAACTGATGTTATTGTAACTGTTGTTATTATAGATTCCTTCCGATATTGAGAACTTTTGATTCCCGTTTTCGGGAACTTCTGAATTCTCATTATCGGATTTCTTATGTACTGTTTTGAGAATTCTCAGAACGGATGGTAAAACAATGATTTTATTCGGTTTCCCGCAACCTTTTCTTTGCTTGAAAATAAGTCCATGATATTCAAGTTCGTTGACAAGTCTTACCGCTTTTCCGTGACTACAGCCAAGCTTTATGCAGATTTCTTGAATGGTGTAGTACACAAACAGATTACCGTTCTTATCCGTAAATCTGTCCGCATTTATCTGCGATACCCCCATCCTGTCAAGAATAAGAGAAAATAATAGTTTGGCTTCTGCAGATAATCCTGAAAAATTCGGATCGTCAATCAATGCTCTCGGCAATTTAATAAACGGGAAATTGTTGCTTGAATTATCGCTCAATTTATCACCCCGCTTTTCTTCCGAGACCGACGTTTTTTGCGTGTTCTTTTGCCTTCTTTTTCTGTTCATCCGTTCTCGGAGGGAGCAGTCTGATTGATATGCAGTTTTTCGGAACTTTGTATAATTCGCCTCCGTATTGGTCTGTATGCTCGTGAATCAAAATGCCGGCATATTTGTCATCATACTCCTTAAAACGCCTTTTAAACGGCTTTGAGTTAATGTAAACAGACCAGTAATCTTCCGCAGCATTTGAGAGAAAGATATTCTCTTTTTCATATTTGGTTAATCGTTTCATTTATGCCTCCTTTTAAGTCTTTGTTTTTATCCTCAAATCGTCTGATTTATGAGTTTCGAGCATGGTAGGGTAAATATACCCTAAGGCGGTTTACTCTTAAAAATACTGTTGTTTGAGACTATATTTTTGATGTGTATTTTCATGTTTGGCTCCTTTTTCGGTAGTCTTTTGTGGTGTGAATTAACTTGTAAATATTTCTTACAAAATCATTTATAAATTTCAAATACCCAGAAAAGTTGGTTATTTGTTGAACGTTTAGAAATTGTTTACATTTGATGTTGTACTATCCCGATAAGTGTCTTTAATTATCTTTTAACACCTAAAGTGGCAAGATTTTTGCCCATTTAAAAAAATTTTTTTAATTTTTTTAAATTTTTTGCTGTTTCGTTTGAATAGACTGTTTCATAAAATTACAATAAACCTAAAACCGGAAGCTTTACTTCCGCTTTGAAAAATTTTTACAACAGTAAAATAAACCTTAAAATGGAAACCTAATGTCCACTTTTTAAAAATTTTTCAAAAAAATTACTCCTCCGACGGTTTATCCATCGAAGGAGTTTAAGGTATATTATTAAATTTAATTCGACAAATTGGAATTTGT
>JAGBUT010000255.1 GCA_017630695.1 Clostridia bacterium | reverse complement strand
TATGCAGGCGGAATCGTCTCCGCAGGTGTTGACGGTATCCGTTGCGCACATGCTGTTTTACTTGATGAAAGCGATGAATGGTGAGCCTATGACGAAGCTTGAAAAAATGACGGACAAACAGCTCGCCTTACGTATGTCAAAATATATTGCAATGCTTGAGAGTATAAAAATCCGTGCGGAATATTTCTCTGCGGGAGAATGTCCGAAAAAAGAACGGGATGAGTTGATTGCCGACTACACGGCAACGAGAGATTCTCTTAAAGACGATTGGCAATATCTGAATTTCAACAGAAATTCGGGTGGAAAGCTTCTGTGGGATAAATATTTTCCGAGTGTAAGCGAAGCTGCATCCTGGGGTCTTTACGCTGACCCTGAAGGTAAGTTTGATAAGGAATATTTCAAGAGCATCGACGATGCACTTAAAAGACTTACCAAATATTATTCGTATGACTATTGGCAGATAATTGCTGAGTTATAAATAACAGAAAGAATTATGAGGTGGAAACGATATGACTCTTAAAATGGCACTTTCTTTTGTTATGATTATGTTCTCGATTCTTTTCAACACCATTGATGCAAAGTTGATTTGGAATCCTCCCGCACCCAAAACTGAAGCAGAGCTTGTTGAAATAAACGGCAGATTTGATACTTATGAGCTTGATGATGAAATCACTGTTATCAAATCATCAAACCTTACAAGCTCGGAAATTCAGTCAGTTATTATTCTTCAGGGTCTGGTTGCAAAAGAAAAGCCCTCGCTTTTCATTGATCACGGTTACGCAACAAACCGCAATGCTATTGCCGAGTTTGAAAAGGCAGGCTATGAGATTTCATATAACGATGCAGACGGCAATCCCTGGAGATTCTCTTCAATCGTTGAAAAATATAAGTCATATATCGCGGACAACGGTTATATCCTTTTTGCAACCGTGCAGGATCACGGTCAGCTTAACACCGCCACCAATCTTGCAACAATCAACGGTTGGTTGCCCGTTTCTGCAGATAACGAGCAGGCAGCAATCAATCTCGGTCTTGAGAAAAAGGCCGATATCAGCGGTGATACCATCGACCTTGCTTACCTCAAGAAATTCTATAAGGAATATAAGGATTGTTTCCGCAAGGATTCACTTGTTCATATGTACTATTACGCACGTGGCGTGAGAGATTTTGCTGTTCAGCAGAATATTTTTGTGCTTTATATCGAAGATGCCGACTATACGGGCAGACTCTTCAGAGACGAGGTTATGCGTGACCTTGAGCCTTCGGCACTTATCTTTGGTTGGTGTCAGTATGAAATTAAATTCACGCTTTCGGCATCCCGTTACGGTCACAGTGTTGTTCCTTCAGACCACTCATATAACCTCTGCGTTCTCTCATCTTTCGATTCAAACGATAAGAAGATGGCTACGGCTTATGAAGGCACACCCGAGCTTGACCCCAATAAGCACTATGTTGCAATCGTATACAGTGACGGTGATAATCTTCAGTGGATTCAGAACGGTTTCAGCGAATATCACACCTGGCAGAGCTATAATTCAGACGTTCCCGTAACTTGGACTTTTGCTCCTATCGCAACAGAGCTTGCTGACGTTGACGTTGCAAGAACACTCGATGCCGCAAAAGACGGAGCAACCTTTATCACAGGTCCTTCAGGCGGTGGTTATGCAAGAGTTACCCAGATGAATTCAAAAGAGCTTGAAGCATTTTCAGATTACACAGCATCGATTATGCTTGAATCAGGTCTGAGAATTATGACTTTCCTTGATGAAATCAATGGAAATAACTTTGATGCAGATATGCAGAAGAGACTTAAGTATTTCGCAAGATACGATAATATCGACGGTGGTATTCTTCAGCTTGACCCCAACAACTACGCAGGTGGCGGCGGTAGAGTTTATTTCGTTAACGATAAGCCCTTTGTAACCGTCGGTCACAGCCTTTGGCACGATAGCGGCGATGCATCGCAGGTAACAAACGAGTGGCTTGCGGAGCAGGCAGCAATCATCAACGCAAAGCCTGCTGATATCACAACAATCAACGGCTATACCGTTATCAACGTCCATCCCTGGACAGTCGGTCCTGATGACCTTGCATATTTTGTAAGTCAGCTTGGCGATAACGTTGAAGTTCTTCCTGCAGAAGAATTATTGGCAGCAGTTGAGCAGAACGTTCCTCACGAATTTGCTCAGCCCAACGCATAAAAAGGAATGGTAATAATAATGAAAAAATTTTTATCAGTTGTTCTTGCTGTTATTCTTATATTCGCAATGATGATTCCTGCCTTTGCGGCAAAAAAATCTGACGTTCTTCGCTTTGACGAGAACGGTGAATTCAAGATTCTTCATCTTTGCGATTGCCAGGATAACTATCCTCTTGAAGAAAAGATGGTTACCTACATCAACTACGTTCTTAAAGAATATGAGCCTGACCTTGTAATCCTCGGCGGCGATAATTCAATCGGTCCTAAGGAAACAAAGGAGCAGGAGGTTGAAGAACTCGCAAATATTTTTGTTGAGAATCAGGTTTATTTTACTCTTGTTTTCGGCAACCACGACCACGAGCAAGGCGTAGATAAAGAAACGCTTCTCAAATATTTCCAGAAATACGCAGGCAAATACTGCCTTGCATACGATGCGGTTCCTGAGCTTCACGGCACGGCAACTCACAATCTTCCCGTTTATTCATCAACGGGTGACAGCGTGAAATTCAACGTCTGGCTTTTTGATTCGGGTAACTATGTTTATGAGGATAACGATCCTTCAAAGAAAAGACTCGGTTATGACAGTGTTACCACAGATCAGATTGAATGGTACAAAGAAGTAAGTGAGTCACTCGAAAAGCAGGAAGGCGCAAAAGTTCCTTCAATGGCATTCCAGCATATTATTGTCGGTGAAATTTATGAAGCAATGTTCCCCAATGCACTTTTTGCTCTTTCTCCTCTGACAGAATGCTATAACAACGGCAAAAACTATCCCATTATTTGCCCCGATACAAGTAAGTTCAAGGGCTATCTTTTCGAAGCTCCCTCACCCGGTGTTTATA
>JAGBUT010000254.1 GCA_017630695.1 Clostridia bacterium | reverse complement strand
TCCGAGGGTAAAAAAGGAATTGTTCTGCAATTTCTGTTCTTTAGGATTCCGTTTGGCAGAATTCCGACTGACTCCTTCAGCGAAAAATCTTCGCTCTGTGTTGACGGTACGATTCTGCCCGTAAGCATCACCGAAGTAAGCAATCACTCCTATTCCGAAATCACGGTTAATCTGAATAAAAATGACTCGGAACTTCTTGCCTTGCTTCGGTTTACGGACGAAAGGCTTGATGAATTCCGTGGCAAAAAAGTGAAGAACGCAAGAACGGATATCTGCTCCGAAAAGGGAAAAATAAAAATAAGCGGAAACTATGACTGCATCGAAAATATCGGTGCAGAAGCTCCGCTTGAAATTGAAAATATCGAATCCGAACTATAACAAAAACAGCTTGCATCGGCATCTGCCTTTGCAAGCTGTTTGTTTTATTCGCTTATCGGTTTTAGAATGTGCCTTCGTTAATTACAACGTCAAGGAGATCGGGCACCATAATAAGGAACTTGGGAAGCCACTCGCCGAATGCGTATGCTGCAAGGCGAAGAAAGCTGGGAACAACGCTGAGAATATATTCAAGTTCGCTTGTTGTATTGTCCCCTGTGAAGGTGATTTCATTCTGACCTACTTCTTTGGTAAGAGTATAGGTGTCGATTACTGTGATAACGGGGTTGCCGTCTGCATCGGGCTCATCAGCAAGAACGTAAGCTGTTACTGAAAGAGTGCCACCCTTGATTGAAACGCAGTTGAATACACCGCCAACGTTTGTATCCTTTGTTTCAGACCAGTCTGTGCCGTTCCAGTAGTTAGCATAGCCGTGCTTCTGAACTGTCATAGCTGCGATGAAATCTGTATCAAGGAAATGGTCTGCAAGGAATGAACGGATTTCATATCTCTTGCCGCCTGCAGTACCTGCAAGAACGTAAACTGTGCCATCCTCGGAAACCTTATTGTTTTCGAGAGCCTTTGTGCGAAGATACATATGATCGTGACCGCTGAAAACGATATCAACGTCGCACTTATCAAGAGTCTTTGCAAGTGACTTCTGAAGATAGAGAGCATCGGGCCACTTTGCATCCTTACCGAGTGAGTAGGGTGACTTGTGCATAAGAACGATTTTCCAGTCCTTATCAGTGCCGTTCATATCGTTCTTGAGCCACTTGAGCTGTGCGTTTGAGATTGCAAGAAGGTCGTTAGTGTTGAGAACTGCAATGTGAGCATTGCCGTAATCGAATGAATAGTTGACGCCGTCCTTGACCTGAACGCTTTCGCTTGTGTCAAGGCTGAACATATTGTTGAACCAATGTGCAACGCCGAGACCGTCGTGGTTACCTGCGATGGGGACAAGCGTTGTGGACATATTGTTTTCACCGAAATGCTTATCGTACCAGTCCCACTCTTCGTTGGTGCTGTCATCTGTGAAGTCACCGAGGTTAGCATAGAATTCTGCGGTGGGCATTGTTGCAAAAGCAGCGTCAAGAACCTTTGAGCCCTGCTCAAATCTTTCTTCGTTACCTGCCTGAACGTCAGCAACAGCGATGAAATCAAAGCTGTCGTCACCGTTATCAGTTACGAAAGTACCTGTTTCGCTGAAGGTTTCGCCGTCGCCTACCTTATAGGTGTAGGTCTTGCCTGCTTCAAGACCTGAAACAACGGCCTTGTGGCAGAAATTGCCTTCCCATTCAAAAACGTCTTCATATGTAACAGTTGCGTTTACAAGCTGACCGTCTTCGCCGTAAATTTCAACAACACTGTCTGTGCTGCTCTTTGTATACCAGCTGAAGCCTCTCTGTGAGGAAGCGTCACCGTTCATTGCAACGTGAACGCGGAAAGGAACTGTGCTTACAACTGTTTCTTCAGCAAACGACATAAATGCAAAGCTTGTTGAGAGAACAGCAAAACAAAGGATAACGCTGAGTACTCTGAAAAAGTTTTTCTTCATTATAAAATTTCCTCCGTCTTATTTTCCACTTGTAAGAGTGATAACTTCATCGTATTCTGTGAGCCACTCACCTGTTTCGAGATTTCTTGCTCTGAAGATGATTTCGTTATCATAAACCTCAACGATATAGCCGAGACCTGAGCCGTTATACTGACCGTCTTTGTTGTCGATGCAAAGTGAGGGAACGTTCACCATATGAAGGCTGCCGATTGTTTCATAGGAAGCCTCGCCGAAGCCTGTGTGAAGGTGGCCTGTGATAAGAACAACGTTTTCATACTTTGTAAGAACTTCCTTGATAGCGTCGCTCTGGTCGCCTACTGAGCCTGCGTTGGGATTTGTGCCGTTACCCCATGTGTTGGGGAGATCGTGTGTGAGCTTGAGGGGCTGATGAAGGATAACAAAAGTGGGTGCACCGTTTTCAGCCTTAACCTCACTGTCAAGCCATGCAACCTGCTCGTCGCTGATGTTTGCTTCTTCAAAAGCGGATTTGTCTGAGCCCATAACGATGAACTTATAACCGTTGATTCTTTCAGTGAAATGGAACTCCGAAACGGGATCAACGTTATTGTTGAGAGCGTTTGCAAATTCGTTGAAACGCTTCTTGGACTGGCTGTATGCACGGAGTCTGATATCGTGGTTACCTGTAGCTGAAATATAGCGGCAGCCTTCGATACCCTTGAGGCCGTCGTAAACGAGCTGATATTCTTCTGCAAGACCGTTTTCTGCAACGTCGCCTGCAAGAACAACGGCATCAATGCGCTCGGATGCGTGAAGATCTTCCATTGCTGCGCCGAAAACCGCATATCTGTCAAACATATAGTTTGAAATCTGAGGATCTGCAAGTGCTGCAAAAACAAGGTTTACGTTTTCTGCATCCTTGGGCTTGATGGGATTTTCCGTTGAGGGAGGAGCAATTGCGCCTGAAGCAGAAACTGACATCGCAAAGAAAACTGAAAAGAGTTTAAGGAAAAACTGCTGAATAATGTTGAGTGTCAAAACTCACACCTCCATAAAAAATATTCAATATAGATTAACATTTTTAAGTAAAAAAGTCAAGGATAACCATTCCGAAATCCGCATCAAACGGCTCTTAACATCCCAATCTGCTGATTTAAATTAAAATTGATATCTTATACAAATATTTTTCAAAAAATTTCTTTGTTTTGGAATAATTAAAGGTTTACAAATATAAATAAAAGTGTTAATATAATCATTGGTGTTTTAATGCAAAATCACTTCGTACAAATTTTTAGGAGGAAAAGAATATGGCAAGAATCAAGAAGACCATGGACGGAAACAACGCTGCTGCTCACGTTTCCTATGCTTTCACAGAAGTAGCCGGTATCTACCCGATTACTCCTTCAAGCCCCATGGCAGACTATGTTGACCAGTGGTCCGCACAGGGCCGCAAGAACATTTTCGGCACAACCGTTAAGGTTGCTGAAATGCAGTCAGAAGCAGGCGCAGCCGGTACAGTTCACGGTTCACTTGCAGCAGGCGCACTCACAACAACTTATACAGCATCACAGGGTCTCCTTCTTATGATCCCCAATATGTATAAAATTGCAGGTGAGCTCCTTCCCAGCGTTTTCCACGTTTCAGCACGCTGCGTAGCTTCACACGCTCTTAACATTTTCGGTGACCATTCAGACGTTTATGCCTGCCGTCAGACAGGTTTCGCAATGCTCGCTGAAACAAACACTCAGGAAGTTATGGACCTCGGTGCAGTTGCTCACCTCGCTTCCATCAAGGGCAGAGTTCCCTTCATCAACTTCTTCGACGGTTTCCGTACATCACACGAACTTCAGAAGATCGAAGTTTGGGATTACGAAGATCTCAAGGAAATGTGCGATATGGATGCAGTTGAAGCTTTCCGCAAGAGAGCTCTCAACCCCGAAAGACCCGTTATGCGTGGTTCACACGAAAACGGTGACATCTTCTTCCAGCACAGAGAAGCTTGCAACAGCTACTATGATGCACTTCCCGCTATCGTAGAAGAATACATGGGCAAAGTTAACGCTAAGCTCGGCACAAACTATCAGCTCTTCAACTACTACGGCGCTCCCGACGCTGAAAGAGTAATCAT
>JAGBUT010000253.1 GCA_017630695.1 Clostridia bacterium | reverse complement strand
GTTTCTGCCGCCCTGAGGACTGCGGTGAATGTTGCATCCGGGAGCATACCAGACGTGAGTGCCAAGCTGCTCGGCTTCTTCACCGATGATTTCACCGAATTCTTCGGCATGTTCATCGTTCCAGGTGCAGGCAAGTGCCGTTGCAACGGGGAATGCAAGACCGCTTTGGCTGTACAGCAGACCGCCTTCTCCCTTGACGCAGGAGGGACCGTCGTTATCAGACGTGGCGGGAATACCGAGTCTTTTGACGGCGGTTGTTTCATATCCGCAGTCTGTGATAAGTGCAATCATTTCGTTCAGAGTGAGCTGATCGAGGAATGCATCCCAGAGACTTTCATCCTTTGCAACGTCCTGCAAGGTGATGGTTTTATCATATTTGACGCCGATTTTCGGAGCTTCCCCCTCTGTTGTCGGTTCGGGGCGCTTGTCGCTGTTGATAACCTCGTCGGGGGCTTTGTAGTCAACAGGAGGCACGGGATAAGTGCCCTCAACGTCAGCTCTTGAAAAATATGTCAGATCACCCTCGGCAAATTCAAAAAGATTTTTGACTTCGTTGCCTGAATTGCTGTCTGTTTTATAAACAACCTTTTCGGGTGCGTTATAAGTGAACGTTCTCTCGTGAGTCTTGACGTCATGAGAAACGTGAATTTTATATTCGCCCTTGTCAAGCACCCATGCTTCTGCATTTTCCGAATCATAAGATGCCATGTCTTCTTTTGCAAAAGTGATTGTCAGAATTTCGCTTTCATTCGGCTGAAGAAGCTTTGTCTTTTTGTAGCCTGCAAGCTCAATTGCGCTCTTTTCGATTCCGCCTTCGTAGTAAGGAGCGGAAAAATAAACCTGAACAACGTCTTTGCCCGCAACGTCACCAACGTTCTTGACCTTGACTTCAACAGTAATGCTGTCGCCCCTTGCGGAATAGGATTTGACGTTCCAGTCAAAATCGGTATAAGAAAGACCAAATCCGAAAGGATACTGAACCTTTTCGGGAGCAAAGGTCTCAAAATATCTGTAGCCAACATAAATGCTCTCGTTGTAGTTCACAAAATATTTTGGAATGCCGATAACACCCTTATATTTATAATCACCAAAATTCTGAGATGCAGGATGATCTTCAATGTCAAAAGAAATTGTGTCTGCGAGCTTGCCCGAGGGGTTAACCTCGCCCGAAAGAACCTTGCCGACGCTGTCCGTTGCAACTTCGCCGGGCAGCCACATAATCATTGCCGCCTTAACGCTTTCGTAATCCTCAATCCATGACATATCCATGATATTAGAAATATTGAAGATAACAATAACATCTGAAAATGCGTTGCAAACCTTGTCAACCATCGACTTTTCATCTTCGCTGAGGTTGAGCTGTTCAACGGTGAGGTCTTTCATTTCAGTGCCGACTCTGCCGATAACAATAATTGCAGTCTGCGAATAATTAGTCGCATTTGCAAAAACCTTGTCGCTGATTTTCTTAATGGGCATTTCAGACTGACCACCGCCGAAAAACTGCTTAAGAACTGAACCGACATAACCGACCAATCCGCTGTCCGCTCCTGCACCGACATAATCTGAATAAATTTCATAAATTTCTTTGTTGTATTCGATTCCGGCATTATCAAGCGCATCGTAAAAATCAACAATATCATCCGAACGGACTGCACCCGAGCCGGCCGCACCGGCCATTGAGATAGCGCATGATGCCGCACCGAAAACGTTGACCTTCTTGTTTTTTAAAGGAAGAGTATTGTTTTCATTCTTGATCAGCACAATTCCTTCAGATTCAATCTGCATAGCAATTTCACGGGATTTTGCAGTTGTCTCTTCCGAAATAAGAGCTGCAAAGCCGTTTGAAAAGCTTGAGAATGCAATTGTAAATATAAGCATCAGAGAAATAATGCGAGCAATTATTTTTTTCTTTGCAATATTCATAAAACAACCTCCATCACTTTACTTGATTAAATTATATCATAATAAAAATTAAAATTCAATAAAAAAAGCATCAACACAATCGCATTGATGCTTATTGAATAATAATGCTATAATTCAAACTGAAATAAATTATTATTAAGAGTAAAGAAAAAAGACCATCCGAATGGATGATCTTTTTTCATGGCGCCCCTGAGCATTCTATAATCGAACCGTTTATCTCTTCCAGAGTTACGGTTTCTGTTTTCTCATCTGCGTTATATGTTATCACTAATTTGTCATCGAAAATATATACCGAATTGACGAAAGTTTCTATCAGTATTTTTCTGTGAGCCGGTTTTGCCATATCGAGCTTTCTGAATTTTCCGAGATAAAATCTTATGAATTCCTCGCTCAATTTCGGCTTCATCATCTTTTCTTCTGCTATCAAGATTTCAAGCTTTTCTTTTCGGTTTTCAAGTTCTTCCAACCGTTCTTTTGTCGATTTTGTAAGTATCCCCTGCTGTATTGCATTCAGCAAATTATCAATTGAATTTTCGGTATCCGTAAGCTCACGTTCATAATACGGAAGTTCCGAACTGTCTTTTTCCTGCAACGCAAGAAGTTTCTTTACGATATCATCAATAACCTCATCGTTATTGAGCATTGCAATCGTTCTTCTGATTATCAGATCTTCAATCCAATCTTTCCTGACGGATTTCTTTTTGCAATCCCCTTTCAGGTTTTTGATTGTTGCACATTTGTAATATCTGTGAACAGTTCCGTTTCTGCTTTTTCCGCTTTCACCAATCATAAACTTTCCGCAATATCCGCAGAAAAGTTTTGTTGTCAGCAGATAATCGTCTTCCGCTTTTCTTCGGGCGGGAGCTTTTTTATTCACCGCAATTTTATCCTGAACCTGCGGAAAAAGTTTCATCGGAACTATCGCCGGGAGTGTATCGGGAATAACCAGATCCCTGAATTTTTCTTCACCGATATACCGTCTGTTTTTGAGCATATGCTCGACAGTGTTGTAGGTCATCGGGTTGCCTCTCGGATTTTTCAGCTGATGCTCGTTCATCCAGTCACGGATTTCTTTCATCGTCGCACCTTCGTTATACATTTCAAACGCTCTGCGAACAAACGGTGCGGTGAGCGGATTGATTTTAAGATG
>JAGBUT010000252.1 GCA_017630695.1 Clostridia bacterium | reverse complement strand
GATTACGAAAAGGCATTCAACACATACCTTGACAGAGCGGAAGAACAGCTCAAGCCCGGCACTCCCGTTATCTGGCTCTTTGTTCTTGCATGTGTCGGTGCGGTTGTCGGTCTGCTTATCACAGGCTCAATGACTTCAAAGAACAAGAGCGTTGTTGCGCAGAATCACGCCAAGGTTTATACCCGTCAGGGCAGTATGGTTGTTACGGGCGCTCAGGATGTATATGCATATTCATTTGTTGACACAAAGCCCAAGCAGTCAAGCAGCGACAGCGGTGACGATGACTCAACGCATACAAGCTCTTCGGGCAGAACTCACAGCGGCTCGGGCGCAAAATTCTAAGGAGTGATTATATATGGCACTTTTTGATATGTTCAAAAGCAAAGCGGAAAACGCAATTAAAAAGAGCGTCAATACAGCCGTAACACAGGGCTTTAATAAGGCTGCATCCGCAGTCGGCAATCTCGGTAATAAAAAAGAAAAGATTGTTTTCAGAAATCTGCCCTCAACTTTTGAAGAGTTTGCTTCTCTGCCTCAGGCTGCTCTCTCAACTCCCTTTGACACAGCCGCAATGACAGTTCTTGCCTTCTGTTATTATCCGCAGAACAAAGACCTTGCTTTGCAGATGGTAAATTACCTCAGAGGTCCGAGACCGTTAAGCGGCGGAGATATATCCTTCATCGCAGACAGATTCCGTGACAGCGATTATGTTCCCCGTTCATATTTTGAAGGCTCAACTCCCGCAAACGATTACACACCTGCCGAGCCTTACACAATAGTTGTCAGCGAAAATCCTTATTCGTATCAGAATGAGGGATATGCAACGCTTTATATCACATCGGGCGGTGCAGACAGTCCCCGAAGCGTTCAGATGCGCAAGGCAAAGGACGGTAAATGGTATCTCTGGGAACAGTTCATTCTCGTCGGTATCCGTCAGCCCGAAAGCTCAAATCCCTGGGCATAACGGGAGGTGAAACATATGGAAAACATTAACTCAATTCAATTTGACGGTCGTTTTAATACCGAAGTGATGCAGGGTACATATAAACTGTTTACAGAAGTTAAGTTTACAGCAATTCTTAATATTGAGATTGCAGACCCTGATAAATTCAATACTATGTTCGGCGGTCAGCTTCCCGTTGACCTTATTAAAAATGATGCATCACGTGTTGCTGAAATGACCTTTACAAAAATGTTTGCGGAAGGCTGCTCTGTTGACGAACTGAAATACAAGGCAGACACACAGGCTGATTTGATTTTGCAGGACTTCGCAATTGCAGGTTGGGAAGCAAGAGCAGGTATCAGAGCCACCGCAATAAATAATGTGATTGTTGCAATCGACCCTCAGACCGAAAAAATGCTTTCAACTATGGCATCAATAAACTCTGTTCCCGTTTCTGCTCCTGCGCCGCAGGGTAACGCCGTCTGGCAATGTGTCTGCGGTAACAACAATTCGGGCAAGTTCTGTACCGACTGCGGAACAAAGAAGCCTGAGGATTGGGTCTGCTCTTGCGGAAACACAAATAAAGGTAAGTTCTGCACGGAATGCGGAAAGCCGAAAAGTTAATGGGATGCTTATGAAAAAAATAATTTCAATTTTATTAACTGTTCTTATGTTAATGCCGTTTGCAGTACCTTTTGCTTCGGCGGCGGATGCTATCGGAACAATAATTGTAACAATCGATACTCTCAATCTTAACGGCAAATCGGTTGACGGCTATGCCGATTACGTAACCCTCGGAACAGAGGGCGTTAAGTTCGAAGAATCGAGCGGTCCCGCAGTTGAGGCTTTCAACAAAACAACCGAAAGCTATGATTCCGAATTTGCAGACGGTAACTATTACACCTTCACCGTTAAACTTACGGAAGAGCCTTATTATGCACTTCCTGCCGTTGGTAACTGGATTTTTGTTGAGGTTAACGGAAAGCAGTATGCCTGCAAAGTTCAGGAGAAGAATACAGGCTCTAACACAATATCTTATATCTCGTTTGATGTTGAGCTTTTCGTCGGAGACCCGATGAAGAACCTCAAAGCAATTGATTTTCACGTTCCGTCACCTGTTATCGGTGCAACTCCTGCGGACGTTTCGCAGGTAACCGCAGACAATACGGGCGTAAATATCGTCGCGATTGAATGGTTCCCCGATGACCCCGTTTTCGTAGAGGGTACACAGTATTCATTCCAGCTTGCTCTTGAAGCTGCAGAAGGTTTTACCTTCGATAAGGATATCTACCTCAGCCACGATATGGCTGATGCTATTAAAATCGGAAGCGGCAAGAATGAACTTAAAATGACCTATACGTTCCCGATTCTTGAAGCTGAAAAAATTATCGGTGCTGATTTCACAATTTCTGCACCCGTAACGGGCGAGACTCCTGCAGAAACATCTGAAATCGTTTGCGATAATCCCAATATCACCGTTGCATCGGTTGAGTGGGAACCCATTGATGATCCTTATAAGATAGGTATTGAATACACTGCAATCATCAACATTGAAGCAAATTCGGGCT
>JAGBUT010000251.1 GCA_017630695.1 Clostridia bacterium | reverse complement strand
TCATCGCAGGCGCTGCCGACGGTGAAGCCGCAGATAACAGCGGAATCATTTTCTGCACAAACGCAATAAACGGTCTGCTCAACGCAGTTTTCAAAGGCTTCGGTTCACTCTTCCCCAAGGATTTTGAAACCGTTGACGAATATTACTCAAAAGACAGCGTGAACTTCTATGAAGTCACCTAAACCTTCCTTGACACTCCTGCAGAGGATGCAAAATGGCATCTCGGCTTCGGCAAGGCAAGTATGGTTCCCGAAAACCTCAGAGACGGTTCAAAGGAATATTACACAGGCGGATATTTCACCCAGAAAATCAACGGTGTTTACGATGATCAGGGCGCAAACGCAGTTGCTATGAACGATAATTCAGGCAGAGGCACTGTTGTTATGGTTGCAATCGACGGTATCGGTGTTTGCAACGATGACGTAAGAACAATCCGTGCAGAGGCTGAAAGAAAACTTGCTGACGAAGGCATCGCAAGCGATATCGCTGCAATCAACATCAACAGCACTCACTGCCACACAGTTCTTGATACGCAGGGCTTCGGTCTTGAACCTCTTATCAAATCGATTTTCCAGAATCTCTTTTCATTTCTCCCCTTCGTAAACAAGACAAGAAGCATTGACAGCGAATTCCATCAGCTTCTGATTGACGGTGCATCTGATGCTATCGTTGAAGCTTATATCTCAATGGAAGCAGGCGAGCTTTATTACTTTGAGACCGCAGGCATCGGCTACAGCGAAAGAAATCAGAACTACCTTGACGATGAATACGGTTATATCTTCAACAAGAGATACGATATGGAAGGCTATCAGCACGTTATCGCTTGTTTCAAGTTTGTTCCCGATAACGAAGCCTCCGACCCCACCGTTATTGCAAACGTTGGCGGTCATCCCACAACAATCAACAGAGCAACAAAGCTTCTCTCTGCCGACTATCCTCACTACATCGAACAAAAGATTAACGAAGCAGGTATGAACTTTATGTTCGTTCAGGGCGCACAGTCACCCATCTCCGTTAACGCAGGCGGTGTTGAAACCGAATCCATCCTTGCTGAAATCGAGGCTGAAATCGAAGCTGATCCCACAGCAAAGGATTACGAACAGGCAAAGAAGCTCGGTTATGAATTCGCAAGAATCATCATCGATGCAGAAGAAAACGCTGTTGCCGTTGACCCCGTTCTCAACGTAAGAATGGCAGAGGTAACAATCCCGCTTGAATACGGTCTTATGGAACTCGGAGCAGTTTCAGGTCTGCTCGGTATGACAACAGTTAAAGACAAATCCTCACCTTCAGGTTACTCAATCATATCCGAAGTAGGCTACCTCGAAATCGGCACAAGCATTGCTATGGTTACCGTTCCCGGCGAACTTATCCCCCAGCTTGTTTACGGCAACGTTGTTGACAAAACACAATCCTACACAGGCACAGACTGGGAACTTGATATCACCTCCGATCTTATCGGCGGTGACAAGACCGTTCTTGTTATGGGCCTTTGCAACGACGCCATCGGCTACATCGTTCCCGATAACGATTATGCTCCCTTCATCGCAGACTCGCTCTGGAACACAGAGCTCGGCGAAAAACTCTGGGGCAAGGCTCAGAGACACTATGAAGAAATGCTTTCAGCAGGCAGCACCGCAGGTTCAACCGTTATCGGTGCGCTCAACTCAATCGTTAAAGAATTTAACTGATATTTGACAAAGGAGCAACATCATGTCAGCTAACAACGAACAAAAATCAAGCGCACAAGCGTTTGAAGAGCTTCGCAGAATGCAAGAAAGGAAAGCTGAAGATTCCGTTGCAAGTAAAACACAGGACCGCCGATACGTTGGCGCAAAGGAATCCGTAGGCTTCATAATCTGGGACGCTGCACAGAGCTTCAACATCAACATATTTTCAACCCGATTTATCACAAGCATCGTAGGTGTTGACCTCGGTTTGCAGACACTCGTAAACTCCATCAACAGCGTCTGGGATATCGTCAACGACATTTTCTTCGGTGCCGTTATTGACAAAACAAGAACTCGTTGGGGTAAATTCAGACCCTATCTTATGTTTCTTGCAATCCCCGGATGTATTCTCACCTGCCTTTATTGGCTTATGCCCCACCTCTTTGAAGGCACGTCACAGACGGATATTCTGAAGCTTGTTTTCTATCTGCTTCTCACCGTTGCAAGAGAAGGCATCACAACCTTCCAGACGATTTCAAGAACGGGACTTATGTCCACAATCACTCCGCATCCCAATGACAGAACAAGACTCATCACCCTTGCAAACTTTGCATCAGGCTTCTTCGGTGAAAAACTGCCCGAGCAGGCTGTTACAATCCTCATCGACGTGCTCAGAAGCTTATATCTCAACGATTCAAGCAAACTCGCAAGAGCATATACGAATCTTTTCGTCGGAATGGGTGTTTTCACCACGGTTGCATCGAGCGCATCTTCCTTCTGGTTCTTTTATAACTCCAAAGAAAGAGTTATGCAGTCCATAAAAACACCGAGCGTTCTTATGTCAATCAAATCAGTTATCCGCAACAAGCCGCTTCTTCTGATTACCCTTTCGGATTTCCTCAGCGGCTTTGCCATCAAGGGCAGTGAGGATGACTATTATACAGACGTTCTTCATTTCTCATCGATGACCCTCGTTGCAGGTATCCCTGCCGCACCTATCAGCCCGCTGAGTTATTCGTGGGTGCCCTGGATGAGAAGGCGTTTCTCAAGCCGTCTGCTTTACATCCTCGCAAAAGAAATCGGCAACATACTTTACATCCCCGTATTCCTTTTCGGCTGCATAGGTATGAAGAAGGATTATTCGGGCGGTATGTATCAGAAGGTTGTTCCCATGGGCTTTGCTATGGCTCTGTGGGAAATCGTCTGGACTCTCTTCTTCGGTCTTAAATCCGTTATCGGAACAGAAATGTATAACGAAGCGATGGACTACTGCGAATGGAAAAACGGCTACCGCACAGAGGCTATGGCTTCCGTTGCAAAGGGTATCGCCGCAAAAGTTTCGTCCAACACCAGCGCCGTTGTTACAACCGCAATCAAGAAGATGATCGGTTATGAAGCAAACGCATTCAGAACGGGTCAGGAACAGACCGATAAGGTTAAATTCTTCCTCTTCGCAATGTTCACAATCATCCCTGCAGTTACAGGTTCACTCGGAATTATCCCCATGCTCTTCTACGATCTTAATAACGATAAAAAAGAAAGAATGTATGCCGAGCTTCTCGAACGCCGCAAGCTTATGTCCGATGCGGTTGAAAGCGATGATGAAGCTATGCTCGATCTTGCCGTGAACGCACAGATCAACGTTGGCAAATAAACATTCAGGAGAACACCTATGGAAATAAGATATATCACACCGAATGAGGCGGCGGATTACCAGAAAGTTTCCGCAGCATCCTTCATCTGGGGCTTCAACGCAGAAGAGGACAGCACCGTTGAAGTTCCCGTTCTCGCCGCTTTTGAAAAAAACAAACTCATCGCAGGTGTTGAAATTTTTGATTTCAGAATAAACTATTGCAACAACATCCTCAACTGCGTTGTTGCAAGCGGAGTTTGCAGTATGCCCGAATACCGCCGTATGGGTGGCGTGAGGGAGATATTCAACAAAATCGGTGAAACGGCAATTGAAAACGATTGGGTACTCGGCTTCCTCCATCCGTTTTCAATCGCTTATTACGAAAAATTCGGCTATGCCAATCTCAACCGTATGTTCACGGTAAAAGTTCCGTTCGAAGGGTTGAGGAACATTCCTCGCAGCACCGACGTTGTGCTTTACACCGACGAACTCTTCGATGAAATCAGCAAACTCCACGAAAAATGCGCTCTCACAGAAAATCTGATGACTCTGCGCGAAGAGAAAAAGCATTTCTGCGGTACTCCACTCGAAAGCGCAGATTACACCTATATTCACCGCAACAAAAACGGAGAAGCTGACGGCTATGCACGATTCACTGTAAAAAGGCCCAACGACGTTATTGTTGAGGATTTTTACGTTCTCAATCAGGAGGCTCTTTACGGCCTTGTAGGATTCCTTCGCAACTATGACGGAATCACGAAAAATCTTGTTATCAAAAAGCAGTATCAGGGTTCGCC